>CANFIC010000087.1 GCA_947446685.1 Burkholderiales bacterium | reverse complement strand
GCTTCATCACGCCTTCGAGATCGCTCTTCAGGGCGACTCCGCCGCGCAGCACCTCGATATGGGTTTTCGGCAAAATGCCGCGGATTTCCTCGTCGAGCAAACGTTCGACGCCAGAAGCGCAGGAGAGAAAAAGTTGGAGAGATTCTTTGGCAGCCATGGCGCTATTGTCCCGGAACTGAAGGCAGTGGCTGCAGCACTGGCACAAGCCTGGTCCTGGGCGGCGATACTCGCCAACTGGCTCCCTTTGCCGACAAGGAATTCCCCGTTGAAATTCAAGCTGAATGAAAAGTCGCTCTTCGCCATTTTGCTGCGCTCGCCCTGGTGGATCAGCTACGCCATCGCGATCGCGATCGGGGTGGCCGGCATGGCTTTGCTGCCGGCCAATCTGTACCTGATCGGCGCACTCGGCGGGTTCTCGTTTATCGTCATCGGCTCGATCGCGGCCTACCGCCAATTCCAGGCACCCAGCAATGCCCATGTGGCAGGCACGCTGGAGAAAATCGCCGCAATGTCATGGCGCGAATTCTCCGCCGCACTCGAAAAAGCCCTGATCCGCCAAGGCTTCGAGATCGAGCGACTGAAAGGCGATGCAGCGGATTTACTGGCTAGCAAAGCCGGCCGCAGCACGCTGATCGCCTGCAAGCGCTGGAAAGCAGCCCGCCTGGGCATCGAGACATTCCAGGCGCTTCACCAGGCTGGCGAGACGATGGAGGCGAACGGCTGCCTGTGCATCACCATGGCCGAGGTCACCGACAAGGCGATGCAATATGCCGCAGCCCACCAGATCCGCTTGATCCGGGCGACCGAGCTGGCGCATCTGCTGCGGCCGTTTCTGGTCAGCCAGAAAACCTGAGCCTGTCGACCATGGCAAGCCATCCGTTCAGCGCAAGAACATGACCGGCAGAAGCCTGTTCGAGGCCGAGAATCTGGCTTTCTCCTATCCCGGCCTGGACCTGCTCAACGACCTGTCCTTCGCGATCAAGCCCGGCTTGACCCTGCTGCGCGGTGGCAGCGGGCGTGGCAAGAAGACCTTGCTGCGCTTGATCAGCGGTGAGTTGCAAGCCAGCTCAGGGCTTGTCATGCGACGGGCAAAAACCCAATGGTGCGAAGACCCGGCGGACCCCGGCAGCGACGACATCGTCGCGAGCGCCTGGCTGGCGGCGCGGCGCCCCCGCTTCAGCCAATGGCAGGTAGACCTGGAAGCGGATCTGATCGAAGGTTTCGGCCTGAGCCCGCATATCGACAAGCCGCTCTACATGCTTTCGACCGGCAGCCGGCGCAAGGTCGGGTTGCTGGGCGCTGCCGCGAGTGGCGCCGAGCTGACCCTGATCGACCGTCCGTTCGCTGCGCTGGATGCAAGCTCCAGCCGCTTGCTGGCGCAACTGCTCGCCGCTGCCGCAGCGAATCAAAGCCTTGCCTGGGTGATCGTCGACTATGAACTGCCGGCCTGCCTCTCAGGCCTGGCCTTGGCCGGCCTGATCGACCTGGGCGACTGAAGGTCAAAGGCTGCGACGGCAATCTGCCGCAGCTTCAAAAATCAGCGGAATATATTGGTGATCTTGGCTGCGGTGGCGCCGACTTTGGCCGAAGCATCGGCCAGCGCGGAGTTTTCAAAATTCTTTTCGCTCTGGTCCTTGCCGACGTTGAACGAATCCCTGAAGTCCCGCCGCCAAGCGGGTACGACAATGATCAAACCGGCCGCTAGCACGACAAACCAGAACCCGACAATCCCAAGGTAGAACAGCATGGGTAATTCCTTATCTATAGATGACTATTTCTGGCTCATCGGCATCGCAGATGATGAACTTGTAGGTGAGATTCGATATTTTCTTGACGATGATGACCACCGGAAAATCGAAACTGTTCACCGTGATACTGGTGTTGTAACTGGTGATTGACAGGTTCCTGTCATATTTATACATATACCTGCTGCCATCCGCCATCAGGCCATTGACAATTTCATCACTGATCAACCCCCTCACGCCATCATCATCATGCCGCGCGAAACCGAGCGCCATCGCATCTATATTAACGGCAACCTCATTGGACATGATCTTCTTGAACAAATCCTTGTAAATATCGAAGGTTGATGATGCGTATTTATTGAAGTCGATTTCCAGCGGACCGAACTTCTGGGTCTGGAAAATTGTCCGGTTCGAAGTTACCCGTTCGGGATGCTGCAGATTCGCAGCGCAATTCCCATAATCATTGGTATAGGTAACAAAACTCAGTTCACTGGGTGCCGAAGGACGCGGCACCGAATAAGATCTGGTCGAATAGAACTGATTCCTGGCCTTGAACTGTGACTCGGTGATGGCTTCTTGCTGTTTGAAGGCGGCCTCGCCGATTTGCCATTGCTGATAACTCTGCTGGTATACGGCATAGGCCGCATTGTAAGCGGCAGCATTGAAATGGCCGCGCTCCATATGCCAGGAACCGGTATTTTCCGTGTAAGGCCTGGAAATGGTAATAAATGTTTTTAAAATTTCGAGGGTATCAGGCTCTCCCTTCTCGGAAGCAAGCAGGCTTTTTTCGATGAAACTTGCTTCACTTGCATAAGCACCGATGTTGGCAATGCTTCCATATTTATTATTCACAAGGCCACGCATTTTCTGGCGCCGTATATGCTCAGCCACAAACGCAATCAGGGCACAGATCGCGAGATATGCACAAGCCCACCAAAAATGCGTGCTGAAAGGCGTCTGGTCGCTTTCCAAAAATCTGGTGATGGCTGATGGTGGCTCCACCGGTAGGTTGTAGTAGAGCGTTGCGCCGGGCTTGTCAAGCTGGAATTGCGCCTTGTTGTGCCAGCCAAGGGCATGGGCGGCTTCCATTTCATATTTATTTTCAAACCCGAGTTTCTTCGCCTCGTCTTCCTTGCCGCCGCAACCGGCGAAAGCTACCAGTAGCGCCATTGCGGAAAAGAAAAATAAGATTTTTCTAAACATATCTATATCCGATTATTTTGAAAGGTCAGCCAGACGCTGCTCAAAAGACTTCTTCAGACAGATCTTGTCTGAACAAGCCCGCGACGTTCTGACCCAGGCGATCTGCTCCGACTTCAGCCGGTCCTTATCAACCGCATTACTGCGCGCCTTGAGGTACAGCTGACTGAGTTCGACATCCAGCTTTGCCAATTCGCGGTCACTGCAGATCAACCGCTCGACCCCATTCGAAGCCTTCGTGCAGTCAAAGCTCGGTGCGAAAGGATTGCTGTCAACCACAGTTGCTACTGCTGCAACTGGCGACGGTGCAGGTACTGCTGGCGCCGCAGGTGCTGGCTCCACGACAGGCTCCGGGGCGGCCGCCAAGGGTGCGGAAGCGGCTACTTCCTCAACGACCACTGGTGCAGACGCGGCCGCGACTTCCGCTATCGCGACAACCGGCGCAGGCGTCATCTCCACAAGTTTTTGCTTGGTGTGATAACCCTTGGCAAATGCTGCCTCCATTTCAGCCTTGTCGCCGAAGCCCAGGTTTTTATAATCGTATTCGACGCTTTCACAGCCTGACAATGCCAGCAGCAAGATCAGGGCGGAAAATTTCCCATGGTAGTTCATTTAACAATTATCCCCTTGATGGTATTAATATAAACTATTGGTATTTTTCAATAGAAATCCAGGTATTTCTATCGGCGTCATGCCCGATCCGATTGAACCACCAGAGGCGCTTTTTCAGAAAATAAGGCCGAATGATTTTTGGACAGTTGAATATGAAATACCCTCATCTCGATTGAGAGTATCTCCGGCCTGTTGAGAAGCGACTGTCCGGTATTACCCGAATCGATGCCGGATCAGCTTGCCCGGGTCGGGGCAAGCGTTGCCGCGCTGATCATCCTCGCGGCGACTCTCAGCACAGCAGATTCAGCGCTGCATTGCGCGGACTGACCCGGAGCTCGCCTTTGGCGGGCCGCTCAAGGAGCACCCGGGGCGAACTCGATCGATCAAGGCGCTGCCGACAGCCTGCCGCGCAGTCCGGCACGTTTGGCAGCCTGCTGGATCAGAACAACAACGGCTTGCCGGGCTCGGCGACCAACAGCTTGACCGGCGCAGCGCCAATCGCATCGACGAACTCCTTGGCTGTGCCCTTGGCCAGCGGGTTGGTGCCGTAATGCATCGGGATCACGAATCTGGGCCGGATCAGCTCGTTGACAGCATAGGCCGCATCGACAGGATCCATGGTGAAGTTGCCCCCGATCGGCAGCAAAGCCAGGTCGGGCCGGTAACGCTCGCCGATGTACTTCATGTCGCCGAATACCGCCGTGTCGCCCGCATGGTAAATGCGGAAACCATTCTCGAGCTCGATGATGTAACCCAGCGGCTCACCGCCGAAATGCACCTCGTCCTTGTCGGTGGCCGGATTGCGCCAGTTGACGACCGAGGAATGTTCGGCACGCACTGCGGTCACCTTGATGCCGGGTGCGACTTCGATGCTGCCGCCCTTGTTGAAGCGCGGGGCCAGCGCCGCCGGCAGGATGCCCAGCGCCACCAGTTGCGCGTTCATGTCGCCAGGAGCACGCAAGGGGATGTTGTGCAGCTTGGCCAGCGCCGGTGCATCGGCGAAATGATCGGCATGGCCATGGGTCACCAGTAGCACATCGATCCTGCCCAAGGCTTCGAGTTTTTTGTATTCGGGCGGCGTCTTCGGGTTCTGCAGCAGCCAGGGGTCGATGAGGATCACCTTGCCGGTTGGCGTAATGATGCGAAAACAAGACTGACCCAGCCACATCACCTCGACCTTGCCAGTCGGCGCCTGCGCCATGGCAGCGCTGCAGAGCAACAGCAGAGAAATCAGCCCGCAGGCAATGGAACGGATCATCGGATTTCCTTTCTATGCAATCAACAGTTGTCGGATCAGTCCGGCTTCATATTGCTGGCGTGCACGACTTCGCGCCAGCGCGGAATTTCAGCCGCGATCAGTTCACCAAAGGCTTTGGCCGTGGTCTGCATCGGCAGCGCGCCTTCTGCAGCGAGCTGCTGCGCCACCTCGGCTGATACGAGCGCCTTGTTGATCGTGTCATGGAGCAGCGCCACCATGTCCGCTGCGGTGCCGGTTGGTGCGACGACGCCGTACCACTGATCGGCCTCGAAACCGGGGAAGCCGCTTTCGGCAACAGTCGGCACATCGGGCAGCGCGGCGATCCGCATCGGACTCGAGACCGCCAGCGCGCGCAAGCGCCCACTGCGGCAATGCGGGATCACCGCCGGCGCGCCAGTGAAGGTGGCGTCGACCTGGCCGCCGAGCAGGTCTGTCACCGAAGGCACCGTGCCGCGGTAAGGGATATGCAGCATGAAAATGCCGGCGCGCAGCTTCAAATATTCGAAGCTGATATGGGCGGCGCTGCCATTGCCACCTGAAGAATAGGTCAGCTTGCCGGGGCTGGCCTTGGCGCGGGCGATCAGCTCTTTCAGACTCGTGATGCCCGAGGCCGCGTTGACGACCAGCACATTGGGCACCCGCGCCACCCAGGCAACCGGAACAAAGCTCTTCAGCGGGTCATAAGCCAGCTTCGGATAGAGCGACACATTGACCGCCAGCGTGCCGATATGGCCCATCAGCAAGGTATTGCCATCGGGTTCGGCCTTGGCCACCTCGGCAGCGCCGATCGAGCCACCGGCGCCGGGCTTGTTGTCGATGTAGACATTGCGGTACAGTGCCTGCTGCAGCTTTGGCGCGATGGCGCGCGCCAGGATGTCGGTGCTGCCTCCGGGGGTGAAAGGCACGACGATGCGGATCGGCTTGCCGGCAGCGCGCACAAGTGCCGCTGGTGTGAGCAAAGCCGCTGCGATCGGCAGCAGCGCTTCGCGGCGCCGCCACAGAGATCGCCCCGGCTCATCAGGCTGTTGCACCATCAGTCAGCCGCTCAATCGGGTTTGATGCCGGCGTCGCGGATCAGCTTCTCGTAGCGCGCGCGCTCCGACTCGAGCATCATCCTGGCTTGCTCCATGCTGCCGGGAATCACCTCGCCGCCAGCCGACTGCAGGCGCTCGCGCACTTCGCTCGATGCCAGTGCTTTCTGAACCTCGGCGTGCAAGTGAGTCGTCACCGACTTTGGCGTTGCGGCCGGCGCCACCAGCGCATACCAGACCGAGGCCTCGAAGCCGGCATAACCCGACTCGGCGATCGTCGGCACCTCGGGCCACATCGGCGAGCGCTTTCGGCTCAGCACGGCCAGCACCCGCAGCTTGCCCGCCTTGACCAGCGGTTGCACCTCGAGCGCATTGACTGCCAGAACCTGCACATGCCCGCCGACCACGTCGGTGATCGCCGGAGCGCCGCCCTTGTAAGGCACATGGGTCAAGGCAATACCAGCGGCGCGCTCGAACAGCGCAAATGCCAGGTGCGGCGTCGAGCCATTGCCGGGCGATGCGTAAGTGATCGCCTGTGCCTTGGCCGCTTCGACCAGCTGTGCAATATTGTTCAGCTTTGAACTACTGCTGACCGCCACCACCACCGGGACCGAGCCGACCAGCGAGATCGGAGCGAAGTCGCGGCTGAGGTCGAATGGAGGCGGCTGGAACAGCGAAGGGTTGGCCGCGATCGCATTCGCCGCCAGCATCAAGGTATAGCCGTCCGGCGGGCTTTCGATCAGCGCCTTGACAGCGATATTGGTCGCTGCACCCGGCCGGTTGTCGACGATCACCGGCTGACCCAGACTGAGGGCAAGCTGCTGCCCGACGGTACGCGCGACGATGTCCACCGCACCACCAGGGGCATAACCAACGATGACTTTGATCGGCTTGGACGGATAGGTCTGCGCCTGTACCGCAGGCATGGCGATCGACGCGGCACACAAGACGCTGACCAGCCAGGGAAATAGCTTCATATTTACACCTTTCAAGGCTTAGAAATCCAAGGCCATCATGCCAGCGATGACCGCTTTACCCGAGGTGAAAACCCGCAACTCATCCGATGCGCCAGCCAGCTCGGCTTGGTCAGCGTACCGCAGCCAGCCCGGCTTTCAGCCTGGCAATGCCCTGACCGAGACTGGTTTCGGAGGCGGCAAAGCACCAGCGGATGAAGCCTTCGCCTTCGGGTCCGAAGGCCGCACCGGGCGCCAGACCGAGGTCGAACTCAGTCGCCAGGCGCTTGCAGAACGACAGGCTGTCGCTGATGCCGTCAGCCCGGAAAAAGGCATACATCGCGCCGAGCGGCGCCACCGCCTGGACCTGAGGCAAGGCGTTGAGCGCCGGGATCAAGAAATCCCGCCCCGCTTTGAGCCTGGCGACAAAACTCGCCACCGCAGCTTCACCGCGGCTGACCGCAACGACCCCTGCACGCTGAACGAAGGCCGGTGCGCAACTGGTATTGAATTCGATCAGCTTGGCCAGGTCAGGGACCAGGTCCGCCGGCGCGGTGATCCAACCGAGCCGCCAACCGGTCATCTGCCAGGACTTGGAAAAAGTATTGATCGAGACCACCCGGTCAGTCGGGCCGGCAATATCCAGAAAAGTCGGCGCGCAGCCGCCTGCAGCTTCGAAATACAGCCGCTCATAAGCATCATCGGCGAGGATCCAGATGCCGTGCTGGCGACAATGCTCGAGTACGACTTGCTGCTGCTCGCGCGGCATGGTCCAACCGGTCGGGTTGTTGGGCGAGTTGACGATCAGCAGCCGGGTCGCCGGGGTCAGCGCATCGAGCAGGCGCTGCAGATCCAGCGTCCATCCTGCCGGGCTGAAATCGAGTGCTACGCTGCAGACTTTTGCGCCGAGTATTTTCGGCCCCTCGATCAGATTGGGCCAGACCGGCGTGACGACGACAACCCGGTCGCCCGGATCGATCAGCGCCTGCTGCACGATGGCAATCGCATTCATGCCGGAATTGGTTACCGCGATCTGCTCAGGGCTGCAAGCCTGGTGCAGCCGCGACGAATAAGTCGCCAGCGCCTGCCGCAGTTCGGGAATACCGAGGTTGTGGGTATAGAAGGTCTCGCCGGCCTGCAAGCTGGTGATCGCCTCCTGGCAGATGAAATCGGGCGTGACCTGGTCAGGCTCACCAAACCAGAAAGCCAGCAGATCCGGCCTGCCCATGCCGGCATTGGCCACCTCGCGGATTTTCGACGCGGCCAAGGCATGCACAGCCGGCCGGGCCAACCGGTTCGCAAAATTCATCTGTCATCCCTCATGTCAATCGGTCGAACCAAGTGCAGGCCCAGTTCATTTACCGCAGGCTCAGCGTGACTGTACCGGTTGAAACGCTCACTCCACCGTTGCGCCCGAGCGCTTCACGACTTCGGCCCATTTGACCCGTTCGGTCTGGATATACCTGGTCAGAAACTCGGGTGCCGAGCCGATCGCCTTGACGCCGTCAGCCGCATAGCGTTCGCGTAACTCCTTTGATTGCAACGCTGCGACCGAACCATCATGCAGGCGGTTGATCACCTCCTGGGGCGTGCCGCGGGGCGCCAGCAGCGCATACCAGACCCCGGATTCATAGCCGGGGACGCCGGCTTCGGCGATGGTCGGGACATCGGGCAATGCCGGTGAACGCTGGCCCGTTGTGACGGCCAGCACCCGGATCTTGCCGGCCTTGATATGGGCACTGCCAGCGCCATAGCTGACGAACATCGCTTGCACATTGCCCGAAAGCAGGTCGCCCAAGGCCGCGCCGCCGCCCTTGTAAGGCACATGCAGCAGGTCGATACCCGCCATCGACTTGAGTAACTCCATCGACAGGTGCAGGCCGCTGCCATTGCCGGTCGATGCATAGGACAGCGCACCGGGCTTGTCCTTGGCCAGCTTGATGAACTCGGCCAATGTCTTCACCGGCAGCGACTCACTGACCGCAAGGAAATAAGGCGCCGAACCCAGCAGCGTGACCGGCGTGAAATCCTTCAAAGCGTCATAGCGCAGCTTCGGATAAAGCGCCTGGTTGATCGCCAACTGCGAGGTCAGGGCGAGCACCAGCGTGTAGCCATCGGGCGGCGAGGTGGCCACCTGCTCCATGCCGATATTGCCGCCCGCGCCGCCCCGGTTGTCGATGAAGAAGGAAGCACCGAGCTGTTTACCCAATTCCTGCGCCAATGGGCGCCCCACCACATCACCGCCGCCGCCGGGCGAGTAAGGGACGACGATGCGCACCGGTTTGTCCGGGTAAGGCGCTGCGACAGTCGTCAGCGCATGGGCCAGCAGTGCCAGCATTGGGAGAAGTTTTTTCATCATGTCCTTGGTTTTTTCAATCGTGGGTTGATTTGACGGCGACCGCCGCGGCTGCGGCGTCGAGCATGGCCTCGGCCTGTGAGAGTTCGGCAATGCGCGCATCGGTCCAGGCCTTATCGGCGGCAAGCAACTCGCCTTGCCCGGCCAGCATCCGGTCGACTTCGACGAGTTGCGGTCCGCCAACGCCGACCCGGCCGAAGACCATGTACTCAGGGCTCGAAACTTCGGCAAATTCACGTTCACTCAGCGGCAGCGGCTGGTCAGCGATGGTCTGGTAGATCCTGGCGGCCTCGCGGTAAGGGATCTCGCGCATGCTGAGCTTTTGCGCGCGGCCGTAATCGGTCAAGGCCGAAGCGAAATGATGACCGATCCGGAACGGCAGGTCGGCCCGCTGCAGCAGCGCATCGGCGATCTCGGTGGCGGTCGAATAGTCGGCATGGACTTCGGCCAGCGCCAGCTCTTTGTCGACAACGATGGCCCCGAGCACCTTGCGCAACAGCTCAAACAGGGCCAGCGCTCGGGCGCAGGGCACCGGGTCATAGGCCCGGTAGTCAAACATGCCGGTGCGGACGTTGTGCGCCAGCAGCGTCACCGCCTGCATTTCGCCCAGCAGCAGGCTGCTCTGCACGCGCAACTGCTCGAGTGCGGCCGGATTGCGCTTTTGCGGCATTATGCTGCTGACCCCGACCAGCTCGCCCCGCTGCAAGGTCATCCAGGGCGCCGGCGCAGCATATTGCGCATGCAGGTCCTGGGCCAGTTGGCCGATCTGCACCGCGGCGATGGCCAGCGCCGAGGCCACCTCCAGGCTGGTATCGACCGGTGCGAGATGGTTGGCGTCGTAGGCGTTTTCCACCAGCCCGTTGAAGCCGAGCAGCGCCGCCAGTCTGCGCCGGTCGATGGCGAAACTCGAGGTCGTCAAGGCGGCCGATCCCAGCGGGCCCTGGTTGACATGGCCATAAGCGGCGCGCAGGCGTGCTGCGCTGCGTGCCAGCGCAGCACCCATACCGAGCAGGTAATGGGCCAGCGTGGTTGGCTGTGCCTGCACGCCATGGGTATAGGCCGGCATGATCGTGCTCTTGTGCTGCTGCGCCAGCGCCAGCATCGCCTGTCTGGCAGCGTCGAGCGCCGCGCATTGCGCCAACAGGCCCGCGCGCAGGTTCATCCTTGCGATCGTCGCCGAGATGTCCTGCCGGCTGCGCCCGCAATGCAGGCGCGATCCATCCGCACCAATGAGGGCCAGCAGCTTGGGCTCATAGTCGAGGTAATCCGCCGACCAGGCCCGGGGCTGGCTGCGTTCATCCTCAATCAGCGCTAAGACGGCTGCGGCGATGCGCCCGGCCATGCCGGCCGGCAGGACGCCCGTCTCGGCCAGCGCGACGATCGAGGCCTTGTTGATCTGGTCGAGATAGTCGACCGAACGTCCGCCGCCACGGAAACTCGCATTCACGTCATGGGGTTCAGTGGTCGGTGCGGGGTTTTTCATACATTGACGGGCTCGGGTGAACAGCGGATTGGGCAACATGGATTGTGCGGGATGAATTCCTTGCCGCGCTGCAACAGGGGCTACAGTTCGGCCAAGTTCCACCGATTGCTGCACGCCGAACCCATGCCGAAGGGCATGAATTTTTCCAGGGAAACGATCCACCACCATGGCCCGATCTGAAGCTGATTCAGCAGCCCCGCAAGTCGAGGTGAAGTACAGCCTGTGGCAGCTGGTGCGTTATTTTCTGCGCCTGGGGAGCATCGGTTTTGGCGGTCCGGTGGCCCTGGTTGGCTATATGCATCGCGACCTGGTGGAACAGAGAGGCTGGATCAGCGCCGCCGATTACAAGGAGGGTCTGGCCCTGGCCCAACTCGCGCCAGGGCCGATGGCAGCCCAGACAGCGATCTATATCGGCTATGTCCACTACCGCATCCTGGGGGCCACGCTGGCCGGCCTGGCCTTTGCCCTGCCCTCGTTTTTGATGGTGGTCGCCTTGGGCTGGGCCTACAGCCGTTTTGGCGGTTTGAGCTGGATGCAGGCGGTCTTTTATGGCGTCGGCGCCGCCGTGATCGGCATCATCGCCATCAGCGCACAGAAGCTGACCGCCAAGAGCATCGGCAAGGACAAATTGCTCGGTGCAATCTACCTGCTGCTGGCCCTGGTGACGGTGATCACCGAGACTGAAATCGCCTGGCTTTTCATCGCCGCAGGGCTGCTGGTCTGGCTCTGGCGTGAGCCTCCGGCTCGTTGGCGAGGCGGTGGTCTGGCGGTGCTGCTGCCACTCGATCTGTTGCCGATCAGCGCTGGTCTGACAACGCTCGACTGGCCTTTGCTGACCCAGCTCGGCCTGTTCTTCGCCAAGGCCGGGGCCTTTGTCTTTGGTTCAGGCCTGGCGATCGTGCCCTTCCTCTACGGCGGGGTGGTGACCGAGCACCATTGGTTGAACGAAAAGCAGTTTGTCGACGCGGTGGCGGTGGCGATGATCACGCCGGGGCCGGTCGTCATCACGGTCGGCTTCATCGGCTATCTGGTGGCGGGACTGCCGGGCGCTTGCGTGGCCGCCCTGGCGACTTTTTTGCCCTGCTATTTGTTCACCATCATCCCGGCGCCGTACTTCAAGAAATACGGCAAGCTGCCCGCCATCGTCGCTTTT
>CANFIC010000086.1 GCA_947446685.1 Burkholderiales bacterium | reverse complement strand
GTGGTAGTCCGAGCTGGCAAAAAACCACCAGTTGCGGCCTTCGCCCAGCAAGGCGTCCCAGACGCCACCGACCTCGGCAGCATAGACACCCGTGCCGCCGAACGTGCCGCCGCCCACGGCGCCAGTGCCGTAGCTGCCGCGGTTGACTTCAGCGCCGTGGCCGGGCATAGACTCAAAGCCGAAGGCGATGCCTGGACCGGCGTTGTTGAAGTTGCGCAGATGCTCGATGTTGAAGCCGTTGCTGCCGGTCGGGTTGTAGACGCCGGCGCGCTCCAAGTGGGCGGGCACGAAGAAGCTGCCGGTCGGCGCTTTCTCGCTCATCCAGCGTATACCTTCGAGAATCTTGAGGTGGCCCAGGTTGGGCGTGCTGGCGCTGTTGTTGCCGGTGATTTTCTTGGCGGTGGCATCGACATTGGCATTGTTGTTGTCACTGCCTCGCACCGTGCAGTCCCACAAATTCGTGGCACCACGACTGGTGTCGCTGTCGCTGCGGTCAAAGCAATACTCGTACTGCGCTTGCAGGTTGGCGTTGCCGGCACCGGTCTTGGGCCAGGGCAGCTGACCGGTCAGCACAGTGGTCGAAATATGCTCGTGACCGGGTGCATTCTGCTCCAGGCCGATCCAGATTGGCTTGCTGCGGGTACGGCCCTCGGCCTCCAGGATCGCGTACTGGAAGGACTGGATTTCTTGCCAGCGCCACATCCCTTTGGGAGTAGCCGTGCCGTCGCCCAAGATGTCGGCACGGCCGTTGGGCAGCGAGCTTTCCCAGGTCTGGTTCGGGCCCTTGCCGGTGCTGGCCGGCTGACCGCCGCCAGGGAAGGTGGCCGGCGGATAGGGGCCGGTGGCGCTGTTGGTCAGGCCCAGCGCCGGCTCGACCGGTGTGAATGGGTCTTCGGAGAGTGTGCAGTTGCGCGTGCTGCTGCCGCCGTGGTCGGCTTGCACGAACCAGTCGAGGTTGCCGGCGCCAGGCGAGGTGCCGGCGGATTTATCAACCAGCTTCTTGACCGACAGCGTGCCGTCCGAGCAGGTGGTGTGGTTATGGAAGTCGCCGGTGACATAGGTGCCGGCGGCCTTGGTCTTGGCCTTGTCGGCGGCGAGGGCCAGATCGGGCGTAATGACGGACAAGGTGGCAGCCAGGCTGGCCACAGCCAGGGCGGTTTGGCGCAGACGGAGATTGTTTTTCATAAGTAGGTCCTTGGATGCAGAAATCGTTGTTGGACAGAACAGCGTGGTCGATCAGCTGGCCAAGCCGTCGCCGAGTAGGCGGAACTTGCCATCGCTGTACTTGACCCGACTGGTGAAGATGACCGATGTGGTGTTGTCCGTGCTGGCATCGACATCGTTATTGCTCAGCGTGCCGGTGAGCGTGCAGACATTGCTGCTGTCGCAGGCGCTGATGCTGGCGGTGGACAAACCAGCCATCGGAAACGACGGCAGGTCGGGCGAAGCAGCCATCGCGGCAGCTTCCTGCGCCAGGCTCGCGCTGACCAGCGGCTTGGTGTTGCCGGCATCGAGGAAGCTGGCGTCGAACAAGTCGATGAAGACGGCACTGGTCAGGCCGGCATAGGTGTTGAGGACCTTCAATCCCTGGGTGTAATCGGCGACAAAGCTGTTCTGCTTGTCGACATTGGTGGCCACATCCGTGGTGGACGGTAAGCTTAAACCGTCGCCACCGCCGCAGGCGCTGAGCGCCGCTACCGCAACGCTGACGCAGGCGAACCGAAAAATAGCTTGTTTGTTCATTTTTTTGACCTTTGGGCTTGTGGCAGCGGCCATCTAGACCTGCCGCACTCGTTGTTGAGAAGAGTGAGTTCTTTCTTTCCGAGGCCGTAATTTATCGAGGATCTATGACGCGAATAAGTCATCCCAATTTCATTACTTGAAGTGTGGAAATAGGTGCAGGAGGCTGTGCTGGCTGCTTTAAATCGATGAGCGGACCCAGACTGAAAGCTGCACTCGCGTTGGTCAAGTCGCGGCAGCGTTCGTTCGTCCTGATGTCGAAGGATTCGACCGCCATCAGCGTGGCCCTGCCTTCACCATATTCATCGGGAATGGGGCTAATCGGCCAGTTTTGCGAGCGCCATATAAGGGCCGAGTCCCGGGCCGGCAGGCAATTCAGCGGGGCAGTTCTTCAGCGTGTAAACAGCTGGCGGTTCGGTCAAAAGCACGCTTGGAAAAAGCGTTCGAGCGTGACCTTAAAACGATCACTGAAGCGCAATGCGTTGGACACATGATTTTGCTTGTGCGGATTGGCAGGACCGGCGCCAGCGACACACATCACTCAGCGCTCCGCCGCGCGCGGGAAACCCTCGCGCCAAGTGAGATCACGCTCTTTGCTGGTGAATCGGTCAGTGAATTACGTCCCGCGCCTAATCTCGATCAACGAGTTGTTCCGCGCCCGCAACTGACGGCAAATATCAGTCGGCCAGCGTCGGGTAGTCGAGATAGCCATGCGCGCCGCCACCGTAGAAGGTGCTGGCGTCAAGCGTCGGCTGCAGCGGCGCATTCAGGCGCAGGCGTCGCACCAGATCCGGGTTGGAGATGAAGGGGCGGCCGAAGGCGATCAGATCGGCATGGCCTGTAGCCACGGCCTGCAGGGCCATCTCGCGGTTGTAGCCGTTGTTGACCATCCAGTTGCCGGCGAAAGCCTTGTGCATCGCGTCATAGTCGAACGGTGCAATGTCGCGCGCACCGCGGGTCTGGCCTTCGACGACATGCACAAAAGCCAGCTTCAGCAAACTCAGTTGCGCGGCCAGATGGGTGTAGAGCGTTTGCGCGTCGCTGTCCTGCGGGGCGTCATTGACCGGCGTGACCGGGCTCAGCCGGATGCCGGCGCGGCCCGGGCCGATCGCAGCGGCGATCGCGGCCATCACTTCGACCGCGAGGCGCACGCGGTTTTCGACCGAACCGCCATATTCATCCTGGCGGTCGTTGATGCTGTCGCGCAGGAACTGCTCGATCAGATAGCCGTTGGCACCATGCACTTCGACGCCGTCGAAACCGGCCTCCATCGCGCAGCTCGCAGCATGGGCGAAATCGGCCACCAGCCCGGGCATTTCATCGGTGCGCAATGCACGCGGCGTGGAGGCCTGCACAAAGCCTTCAGCAGCAAAAGTCATGCCCTTGGCGGCCTTGTTGGTCGACGAGACTGGCGCCTGGCCATCGACCTGGAACTGTGTATGCGAGATGCGGCCGACATGCCAGAGCTGCACGGCGATCTTGCCGCCTTCGGCATGCACGGCATCGGTGACGCGCTTCCAGGCCTTGATCTGGTCCGGGCGATGGATGCCCGGTGTGTCGAGGTAGCCTTGGCCTTGCTGGCTGATCTGCGTGCCTTCGCTGATGATCAGGCCGGCGCTGGCACGCTGGCGGTAATACTCGACTGCCATCTCGCCGGGCAGCAAGCCTTTCGAGCGGCTGCGCGTCAGCGGCGCCATGACGATGCGGTTGGCGAGCTGCAGGTCGCCGATCTGGATGGGGTCGAAAAGGCTGGGCATGGTGATTTTTTCAGTAAAGCAAAGCGCGCCAGGATCGGCGAACAATCGCTGATTATCCATATCAAATTGACCAGGCCGCCTTGCCGCAAGCCAAGCAGTTGAGGGTTTGCCTATCGGTCACTGCCCACCAAGAGTGCAAGAATCGTCGCATGATGCGCGACGCCTTCCTGCTCGACCCCGACCTGATCTTCCTCAACCATGGCTCGT
Organism: Burkholderiales bacterium; assembly: GCA_947446685.1. Classification (GTDB taxonomy): domain Bacteria; phylum Pseudomonadota; class Gammaproteobacteria; order Burkholderiales; family Burkholderiaceae_C; genus Paucibacter_A. The sequence goes on along the minus strand of CANFIC010000086.1, from coordinate 8,153 downwards.
TCGGGGCCTGTCCGCGCGAGGTGTTTGAGCAGTACCAGCGCTGGCAGCTCGAACTCGAGCGCAACCCGGTGGAATTTCTCGGACGCAGGTCGGGATTGCTGCTGGCCGAAGCCCGCGCCGCATTGGCGGATTACCTGGGCGCCAGCAGCGAAGACCTGGTGTTCGTGCCCAACGCCACCACCGGTGTCAACATCGTGGCACGCTCGCTGGACTTGCAGCCTGGCGATGAAATCCTCGGCACCGACCATGAATACGGGGCTTGCGACGCAACCTGGGAGCGCGAATGTCAGCGCGTCGGCGCCCATTACCGCCGGGTGCTGCTGCCGCTGCCGTTCAAACCCGAAGAATTTGCTGCGCGCATGATGGCCGAGGTCAGCCCGCGCACGAAGCTGATCTTTGCCAGCCACATCACCTCGACCACGGCCTTGATCCTGCCGGTGGCCGAGCTCTGCCAACGGGCGCACGCAGCCGGCATCCCGACGCTGATCGACGGCGCCCATGCGCCCGGCCAGATGGCGCTCGACCTGCAGGAAGTGGGTGCCGATTTCTACACCGGCAACTGCCACAAATGGATGTGTGCGCCCAAGGGCGCGGCCTTCATGCATGTGCAGCCGTCGCGGCACAGCACCATCGAAGCCACCGTGGTCAGCTGGGGCTATGTGGCAGGCGAAGGTGGCCATACCGGTTTTGATGCCTACACCGGCCGCAGCATGCTGGAACGGCGGTTGCAATGGCAGGGCACGCGCGATTTGGCGGCCTATCTGACGGTGCCGGCGGCGATTTCCTTCCAGGCAAGACATGACTGGCCGCAGCAGCGCAAACGCTGTCATGACTGGGCTTGCGCGACCCTGCACAAGGCCCTGGCCCGCAATCGGCTGGAGCCGGTGGCGCCCGACCATGCTTATGCGCAGATGGTGCCGATTCCGGTTCGCGCCACCGATGCAGAAGGCCTGCGCCGGTGGCTGTTCGAACAACACCGCATCGAGGTCCCGGTGACGCAGCATGGGCCGCATACCTTTGTGCGCTTGTCCGTGCAGGCCTACAACACGCAAGCCGAACTCGACGCCCTGCTCGCTGCCTTGGCTGAAGCCGGGGTCTAGGAAGGACGACCGGGCAGGGCTTTTCCCCACGGCATGTTGACCCGGGCGACCCGCCCCCTCGAGCCGACGAAGGCCTGGCGCCTTGCACCAAGCTACAGTTCAGCCATGCTCGCCTACCGACACGCCTTCCACGCCGGCAACCATGCCGATGTCCTCAAACACCTGATCCTGACCCAGGTGCTTCGCTATATGGGCGAGAAAGACAAGCCCTACACCCTGGTCGACACCCATGCCGGTGCCGGCGGTTATTCGATCGAAGGCCAATACGCACAGAAGAAAGGCGAATATGTGCACGGCGTTTCCAAGCTCTGGGACGCCAAGGATTTGCCGGCACCGCTGGCCGATTACCTCGATCTGGTGCGCGCCTTCAACCCCGACAAGCAGTTGCGCCAATACCCCGGCTCGCCGGCGATCGCCAATCTGGTGATGCGCGAGGAAGACCGGCTGCGCACCTACGAATTGCACCCGACCGATTTCCGCATCCTCAAGAGCTATCTGGATTCGCGCCCGAATACGCAGGTGGCCGATACCGACGGTTTTGCCAGTCTGCGCGGCGAGCTGCCGCCACCGTCGCGCCGCGCTGTCGTGCTGATCGACCCGTCCTATGAGCTCAAGACCGATTACGCCAAGGTGCTGGCCGCCTTGCGCGAAGGGCTCGAACGCTTTGCCGATGGCGTCTACATGATCTGGTATCCGCAGCTGCAGTTGCTCGAATCAGCGCAGCTGGCCCAGCGCCTGAAAGCTGCTGCTGATGCCAGCAAGCGGGGTTGGCTGCATGTGCGTTTGACCGTGCAGCAACAGGCCGACACGCGCGGCTTCGGCATGCTCGGCAGCGGCATGTTCATCGTCAACCCGCCGTTCACGCTGCACGATGATCTGCAAGCCTGCCTGCCTTATCTGGTCGAGAAGCTGGGCCAATATGACGGCGCCAATTTCATCCTCGAACAGCGCGCCAAGTAAGCCGCAATGAAGCTCAGCCCGGCGGCGATTGCCCGCGTCCTGCCTTTTGCCGCTTTCATGGCGCTGCTGGCCTTGCGCGGCCATCTGCCCGCCAGCCTTGGCTTCGACCTGCGCTGGATCTATGCGATCAGCGTGGTCAGCGTCGGCGCCCTGCTGGCCTGGTTCTGGCGCGGCTATGGTGAGCTGGCAAGGCAGAACCTGCCGACCTGGCGCGAAGCGCTGCTGAGCATTGCCGTCGGTGCCTTGGTCTTCATGCTGTGGATCAAGCTCGATGCACCCTGGATGCAGCTCGGGGAAGCGAGCGCCGGGTTCCTGCCGCTCGACCCGCAAGGCGCAATGATCTGGCCCTTGATCAGCGCGCGCTGGATCGGCGCTGCGTTGATCGTGCCGCTGATGGAAGAGTTGTTCTGGCGCAGCTTCCTGATGCGCTGGCTCGAAAGCGCCAGTTTCGAAATCGTCGATCCGCGGCGGATCGGCATCAAGGCAATCGTGCTGTCGACCTTTGTCTTCACGCTCGCGCACACGCTATGGCTGGCAGCGATCGTTGCCGGCCTGGCCTATGCGCTGCTATACCGCAGCAGCGGCAAACTCTGGTGCGCCGTCATCGCCCATGCAGTGACCAATGGCCTGTTGGGAATCTGGGTCGTGCAGACCGGGCAATGGCAGTTTTGGTAATTCCCTAGCGCCGCCGCAACGCGCTTTTGATCGCCCGTTTCCAAGCCTGCGCAGCCCGCCAGACCGGCGAGGCATGAACCCAGTCGAGCAGACCGGTTTTCCAGGCAGTCCAACGGGCATAGAGGCGCGCAAACCAGGGCAACTGCAGCAAGGCTGGCTGGGTCAGCTGGAACAGCCGCGCGACGAGCGCCGTGCCCACCAGTTTGGCCAGCAGGATCACCAGCAAACCGACACCGGTGCGGCCGATGCTGATCAGCCAGAGCGCCAGCAGTTTGACCGGCAGCAGCGCCAACGTGGGCAGCAGCAAAATCCCCAGCGCCGCATAGGGCGGCAAGGCCTTGATCGCGCGCTCGAGCTGGCGGAAAACCGGCAGCCTGCCGATCCATGCCATGCCGCGCGACAGCGGCTCCCAGCCCCATTCCTCGAACAGGATCAGCAGCGCCAGCAGCAGCCGGATCAACCAGAGCAGCGGCGCCAGCAGGGTCAGGATCAGCGATTTCATGCGCAGCGCCTAATTCGCCAACAAACAAGAATTTCGGCTCGCCATGGCTAAACGCCGCGGGCGCGGTCTTCAGCGAACTTGAGCCTGAAGGTTTCGAAGCCGCCGACATCGAGCGCATCGCGCGCTTCCTGCATCAGGTTCAGGTAGTAATGCAGGTTGTGGATGCTGGTCAACATTGGCCCGAGCATCTCGCCGCAGCGATCGAGGTGGTGCAGATAGGCGCGCGAAAAATTGCTGCAGCAATGACAGCTGCAGGTTTCATCGACCGGCCGCTCGTCGGTCTTGTAGCGCGCGTTGCGCAGGCGCAGGTCGCCGAAGCGGGTGAACAGATGGCCGTTGCGCGCATTGCGGGTCGGCATCACGCAATCGAACATGTCGATGCCCTGGCGCACGCCTTCGATCAGGTCTTCGGGTGTGCCCACGCCCATCAGGTAGCGCGGTTTGTCGGCCGGCAGCTGATGGCCGATATGGGCCAGCACCCGCATCATGTCTTCCTTGGGCTCGCCGACGCTCAAGCCGCCAATCGCGTAACCGGGCAGGTCGAGCGCAGTCAGGCTGGCCAGCGATGCGTCACGCAGACCTTCATGCATGCCGCCCTGGACGATGCCGAACAAGGCGTTCGGGTTCTCCAGCCGCTCGAATTCATCGGCGCAGCGCTTGGCCCAGCGCAGGCTCAGCTCCATCGACAGCTGCGCTTCTTTTTCGGTCGTCAGATGGCCCTTGGTCTCGTAAGGCGTGCATTCGTCGAACTGCATGACGATGTCGCTGTTGAGCACCGTCTGGATCTGCATGCTGATCTCGGGCGTCAAGAACAGCTTGTCGCCGTTCACCGGCGAGGCGAACTTGACGCCCTCTTCGGAGATCTTGCGCATCTCGCCCAGGCTCCAGACCTGGAAGCCGCCGCTGTCGGTAAGGATGGGCTTTTGCCAGTTCTCGAAACGGTGCAGCCCGCCGAACTGGGTGATGATGTCCACACCCGGCCGCAGCCAGAGGTGGAAGGTATTGCCGAGGATGATCTGCGCGCCCATCTCCTCGAGCGACCTCGGCATCACGCCCTTCACCGTGCCGTAAGTGCCCACCGGCATGAAGATCGGGGTTTGCACCACGCCATGGTTCAATGTCATCTGGCCACGGCGGGCCAGTCCTTCGGTCTTGAGCAGGTCAAACTTCAGCATGGCGCGATTGTCGCAGCAGGCTTTGCAGCGGCCAGATCGAGCAGCATCGCATCGCCATAGCTGAAGAAACGGTAGCGCTGCGCAATCGCATGGCGGTACAGCGCCATCACGCGGTCATGGCCGGCGAAGGCGCTGACCAGCATCATCAAGGTGCTCTTGGGCAGGTGGAAATTGGTCAGCAAGCGGTCGACGACCTGGAACTGGAACCCCGGCGTGATGAAGATCTCGGTTTCGCTCGCGCCGGCCTGCAGCAAGCCACCTCTTGCTGCCGATTCCAGTGCCCGCAAGGTGGTGGTGCCGACTGCCAGCACGCGCCCGCCTTGCGCCTTGGTCTGCGCAATCGCCGCCACCGTTGCGGCCGGCACCTCGAACCATTCGCTGTGCATCTTGTGGTCGGCCAGTTGCTCGACCCGCACCGGCTGGAAAGTACCGGCGCCGACATGCAGGGTCACATGAGCCAGGGCCACGCCGCGCGCGGTCAGCCGGTCGAGCAAATCGGCGTCGAAATGCAGCGCTGCCGTCGGCGCTGCCACAGCGCCCGGCGCGGCTGCGAAGACGGTCTGGTAGCGGCTGGCATCATCGCTGTCGTCGGCATGCTCGATATAGGGCGGCAGCGGCACATGGCCATGGGTTTCGAGCAGCGCGAACGGATCGGACGGGAAACGCAGATGGAACATGCCGCCGTCGGGCCCGCAGCGGCCCAGCAATTCGGCATCGAAAGCCGCGGCGAAGCGGACGATCGATCCCGGCTTCGGGCTCTTGCTGGCACGCAGATGGGCCCAGACTTCAAAAGTTCCGGGCAAGACCCGCTCGACCAGCGCTTCGACCGCGCCGCCGCTGGCCTTGAAACCATGCAAGCGCGCCTTGATCACCTGGGTGTTGTTGAACACCAGCAGATCGCCCGGTTCAAGCAGCTCGGGCAGCTGGTGAAAAATACGGTCAACTGGCTCGGCCTTGCGGCCATCGAGCAGACGCGAAGCAGTACGTGAAGCGGCCGGGCGTTGCGCGATCAGTTCGGGCGGCAGTTCGAAATCAAAATCGCTGACGGTGAATGCAGTTGGGGTCATTGTGTCGAGGGCCGGACAGACCCGTACCAAACAGGGCCGCAGATTCTCCCATGCGCCCTTCGCCCGGGACGCAGCTACCGCTGTTCTTGACCGTTCTCAAGCTGTGTCGCCAGCGGCAGTGCCAGTATGAAGTCAGGAGAAAACCATGAGCCAACACCTGAGCGCCGCCCAACTTTCCTTGCTTGAAGCTGCCTTGCTGCAGCGCCAGCGCGAGTTGCAAAGCGAGTTGCAGACCCATCTGGGCGGGCAGGATCGCGTCGAACATGCGCGCGAGCAATTGCTGCAGGATGTCGATGGTGAACGCGCCCATGACGCCGACCGGGAAGTCGACCTGGCGCGCAGTGACATGACGCTCGATGCCTTGCGCCAGGTGAAACAGGCCTTGCAACATCTGGCCGGCCACAGTTACGGCCTTTGCATCGAATGCGGCCAGGCGATTGCCTTCGAGCGACTCCAGCACAGCCCGGAAGTAACCCGTTGCATCAGCTGCCAGAGCGCCGCCGAAGGTTACGCCGGCTCGGCGCAACGCCACAGCCTCTGAAGCGGGCCGCGAGAGTTCGCCGCTCCGGGCTGCAGGCAGGGCAGAATCCAGCCCATGCCCGAGGCCAACAGCAAACCAGTCAGCAAGCCGAAGTCAGCGCCCCAGAAAGCGCTGGAAAAGCTTGGCCTGCTGCGCGACATCGATCTCGCCTTGCACTTGCCGCTGCGCTACGAAGACGAAACCCGCATCACGCCGATCGCCCAGGCCCATGAAGGGCAGGCGGTGCAATGCGAGGGCCTGGTGAGCGAAAGCCATGTCGACCTGCGCGGGCGCAGGCAGTTGCTGGTCAAGCTCGAGGACGAAAGCGGCCAGTTGCTGCTGCGCTTCATCCACTTCTACCCCGCCCAGCAAAGAAGCATGGCGGTCGGCCAGCGGCTGCGCGTGCGCGGCGAATTGCGCCATGGCTTCTTCGGCCGCGAGATGGTGCACCCGACCTTCAAGGCGGTCGACGAGAACACCCCTTTGCCCAGCGCCTTGAGCCCGGTCTACCCGACCAGCGCCAGCCTGCCGCAAGCCTATCTGCGCCGCGCGGTGACTTCGGCGCTGCAGCGCGCTGCCCTCGAAGAACTGCTGCCCGCCGGCGTGGTGCCACCGCAACTGCCGCCCTTGCGTGAAGCCTTGATGTTTTTGCACCATCCGCCGCCGCAAGCGCGCTTGGGAACATTGGAAGATCAAAGCCATCCGGCCTGGCAGCGACTGAAGTTCGACGAGCTGCTGGCTCAGCAGTTGAGCCAGTTGCAGTCGCAGCGCGAGCGGGCGCGGCTGCAAGCACCGGCGCTGAACGCCTCGCGTGGCGGCATCCATGAGCAGTTGCTGGCGGTGCTGCCGTTCGCGTTGACCAACGCGCAGCGGCGTGTCTGTGAGGAAATCGCCGGCGATCTGGCCCGGCCGCAACCGATGCATCGACTGCTGCAGGGCGATGTCGGCTCGGGCAAGACGGTGGTCGCCGCGCTGGCTGCGACCGTGGCGATCGACGCCGGCTGGCAATGCGCCTTGATGGCGCCGACCGAAATCCTGGCCGAACAACATTTCAAGAAACTGCTCAGCTGGCTCGAGCCGCTGGGCTTGCAGGTGGCCTGGCTGACCGGCAGCGTCAAAGGCAAAGCGCGCCAGAAGATGCTGGATGCGGCGGCCTCAGGCGAGGCGCAGTTGGTGATCGGCACCCATGCGGTGATCGAGGAGAAAGTCCGCTTCGCGCGCCTTGGTTTGGCCATCATCGACGAGCAGCACCGCTTCGGTGTGGCCCAGCGGCTGGCCTTGCGCCAGAAGCTGGCTTCGATGGAGCTGGAGCCGCATCTGCTGATGATGAGCGCCACGCCGATCCCGCGCACCTTGGCGATGACTTATTTCGCCGACCTCGACGTTTCGACGATCGACGAGCTGCCGCCCGGCCGCACCGCCATCGTCACCAAAGTCTTTGCCGATGGCAAACGCCTCAACGTGATCGAGAAGATCCAGGCTGAAGTCGCGCGCGGCGCGCAGGTCTACTGGGTCTGCCCGCTGATCGAGGAAAGCAGTGCCGAAGAAGGCGCGCCGCCGCCGCTCGACCTCAGCAATGTGATCGAAACCCATGCCGAGCTGACCGAGGCGCTGGCCGGATTCGGCGTCGGCCTGCTGCATGGCCGCATGGCTGCGGCCGAGAAAGCCGCAGTGATGGCGCAGTTCAGCGCCGGCTCGCTGAGCGTGCTGGTGGCGACGACGGTGATCGAGGTTGGCGTCGATGTGCCCAATGCCAGCCTGATGGTGATCGAACATGCCGAACGCTTCGGCCTGAGCCAGTTGCACCAGTTGCGCGGCCGGGTCGGGCGCGGCAGCGCAGCCAGCGTCTGCGTGCTGCTCTACAGCGGGCCGCTCTCAGCCACCGGCAAAGCCAGGCTGAAGGCGATGGCCGAAACCAACGATGGCTTCGAGATCGCGCGCCTTGACCTTGAAATCCGCGGCCCCGGTGAATTCATGGGCGCACGCCAGAGCGGTGCCGAATTGCTGCGCTTTGCCGATCTGCAGCAGGACGGGCTGCTGCTCCAGGCGGCCCGCCGACTCGCGCCGCAACTGCTCGATCGCCACCCCGATGCCGCCCGCCGCCATGTCGTGCGCTGGCTGGGCTCCAAGGCGGAATTCCTCAAGGCCTGAGGG
>CANFIC010000085.1 GCA_947446685.1 Burkholderiales bacterium | reverse complement strand
CGCCAGGGCCTGTGCGGCTTCAGCCAATTCGGCATCAGGCAGGCAGCGGTAAATCAAGCCCATGGTTTGCGCCTCGGCCGCCGGCAGCTTGTCGCCGAGCAGGGTCAGTTGCAGGGCCCGCGCCCGGCCGACCAGACGCGGCAATAGCCAACTGCCCCCGCAATCCGGAATCAAGCCAATCTTGCCGAAAGCCTGGATGAAACTTGCAGACTGACCGGCCAGCACCAGATCGCAACTCAGGGCGAAATTCGCACCAGCCCCGGCGGCGACACCATTGACTGCTGCGATCACCGGTACCGGCATCGCGCGCAGGCATAGCGCCAAAGGCACATAGCAGTTGTCGAGCAAAGCGCCGATGTCCTTGGGCAGATCGCCGGGCTCGAAGCCTGGTTTGATCGAAGGGTCGGACAGATCCTGGCCAGCGCAAAATCCGCGCCCGGCCCCGGTAATCACGACGCAACGGACCTGCTTGTCGGCAGCCGCCGCTTCGAGCGCCTGACGCAGTTGCACCAGCATCACGGTGGTGAAGGCGTTCAATGCGGTCGGGCGGTTCAAGGTCAGCGTCAGCACTGCGCCTTGGCGGCTGGTCAGGACTTGCGAATCTGGCATGAGAAACCTGTTTCGGTGGGGGCGATAAAAAATCGGCCAACATTATTGACCGACCGGTCGGTAAATAGTAGTTCATGTCTTGATCTGGCACAAGCTCGGCGATCTCGGTACAAACCCCGATCCAGCCTGCATTTGCCCGCCACAGCGCCAAAAATCAGCCCTGACCGGGCCAGGCAAGCAGCAGTGCGGGCACAATGGCCTATATGGCAAACAAAGTCATTCCCTTGATCGACCATAGACAGGCACTGGCGCTGCCGGAACTGAAGTCGCAGGAGCCGACCGGGCTGCTCGCCGACTCGCTCGGCCGGCCGCTGCGTGATCTGCGGATTTCGGTCACCGACCGATGCAATTTCCGCTGCAGCTATTGCATGCCCAAGCAGATTTTCGACAAAAAGTATGAATTCCTGCCCCATGCCGACCTGCTCAGCTTCGAGGAAATCACCAGGCTGGCACGGATTTTTGTCGCCCATGGGGTGCAGAAACTGCGCCTGACTGGCGGAGAGCCGCTGCTGCGGCGCCATGTCGAACGCCTGATCGAGATGTTGGCCGCGCTGCGTACCTCTGAGGGTATGCCACTCGATCTGACCCTGACCACCAACGGCTCGACGCTGGCGCGCAAGGCGCAGAGCTTGAAAGACGCCGGGCTGCAGCGCATCACCGTCAGCCTGGATGCCATTGACGATGCCATCTTCCAGCGCATGAACGATGTCGGTTTTCCGGTCAGCGAAGTGTTGGCTGGCATCGATGCGGCGCAGGCGGCGGGTCTGGGTCCGATCAAGGTCAATATGGTGGTCAAGCGCGGCACCAACGACTCACAAATTCTGCCGATGGCGAGGCATTTTCTCGGCAGCGGTGTGGTGCTGCGTTTCATCGAGTACATGGATGTCGGCGCCACCAATGGCTGGGCGATGGGCGAAGTGCTGCCGTCAAGTGAATTGCTGCAGCACCTGCGCAGCGAGTTCGATCTGCAACCCTTGTCGGCCAGCGTCGCCGGTGAAACCGCCGAGCGCTGGACTTATTCGGACGGACAGGCATCGGGTGAAATCGGCTTGATCTCGAGCGTCACCCAGGCTTTTTGCAGCGATTGCAATCGGGCCCGCTTGTCGACCGAAGGCAAGCTCTACACCTGCTTGTTTGCACATCGCGGCCATGATCTGCGCGCCTTGCTGCGGGCCCAGGTCAGCGACAGCGAACTGGCAGGAAGCATCGGTCAGATCTGGGGCCTGCGCGCCGATCGCTATTCACAACTGCGATCCGAAGGTTCAGGTCAGACCCCGTCGGGCGAACGCCGCGTCGAGATGCACTACATCGGCGGCTGAACTGAGACCAAAGCCGCAATGTCTGCAGTCCGCCCATCTCGAAAGACCTTGATGGTTGATCCAGGCCCGGCAGATTGCCAGATCAGACTGCTCGGCCAAGCTGATCTACCCGCTTACAAGGAACTGCGCGACAGCATGCTGGCGCGGCATCCGGATGCCTTTACCTCGGACGCCGAGAGTGAACTGCAACGCGATGCCGCCAGTTACCACAACCGTTTGAGCGGAGGCACTGGCGGGGCCAATCTATTCACCTTGGCGGCCTGGAGCGGCAGCACCCTGGTCGGCGCGGTCAGCTGCGAGCATGAGGCAAAAATCAAGGTGCAGCATCTGGCGAAGTTGGTCGGCATGATGGTCAGCGATGCCTGGCAGGGCCAGGGCATCGGTGGCCGATTGATGGCACAGGCCTTGCAGATGCTGCGGACCGAGTCCAGGCTCGAGCAGGTCACTCTGACGGTCACCAGCAGCAATCTGCTTGCGGTGAGGCTTTATCAACGCTTCGGCTTCAGCCAATATGGCTGTTTGCCCGATGCGATCAGGCTGCCCGGCGGCGTCAAGCTGGCCAAGGACCTGATGCGACTGGACTTGCGTTGAGCCGGTTGGGGATGCTGCTCATTGCAGCAGCTTGAACAGCAGGCCGGCACCGGCACAGCCCGCCAGCAAGGGCAACACGCCAAGCTTGAAACGGAACAGGGCGATCAGCGCCGTCAGGGCAATCAGCATCGACATCAGATCAGGCGCAGCGGCAAAACCCTGGGGCCAGAACACATGCCAGGCGAAGAACAGCGCCAGGTTGAGGATCACGCCGACCACGGCCGCGGTGATCGCGGTCAAGGGCGCGGTGAATCTGAGCTGGCCATGGGTGGCTTCGACCAACGGCCCACCGGCGAGGATGAAGACAAAGGAAGGCAAAAAAGTAAAGAAAGTGACCACGCAGGCAGCCAGAGCGCCACCGAGCAACAGCGCTTGTGGCCCGGCCACCTGATTGACCCAGCCACCGACAAAGCCGACAAAGGCCACGACCATGATCAACGGGCCCGGCGTGGTTTCACCCAGCGCAAGGCCGTCGATCATTTGCGCCGCGCTCAACCAATGCTGCTGTTCGACCGCGCCCTGGTAGACATAGGGCAGGACGGCATAAGCGCCGCCAAATGTGAGCAGCGCGGCCTTGGTGAAGAACCAGGCCATCTGTGTCAAGCTGCCTTGCCAGCCGTAGAGGCCCAGCAGCAGGCCGATCACCGACAACCAAGCACCCAGCCCGCCCAGCAATACCAGAGCAAAGCGCTGGCGCGAAAACAGCGCATGTTCCGGGGTCGGCGTGTCATCGTCGATCAGCGCCGGCCCATAGCCCCGACCCGCCGCACCCTGTCCGCTGCCAAGCGTGAAGACCTGCGGCGCCAGCCTTGCGCCGAAATGCCCGGTCAATGCCGCCAGCAACAAGATCAAGGGAAAAGGCAGGCCAAGCGCAAAGATCCCGACAAAAGCTGCCGCGGCAATGCCCCAGAGCCAGGTATTTTTCAGCGCCCGGCTGCCGATCCGGTGCGCCGCATGCAGGACCAGCGCAGTCACCGCAGGCTTGATGCCGTAGAAAATCGCCGCGACGACAGGCAACTGGCCGAAGGCGAGATAGATCCACGACAGCAGAATCAGCAACAACAGCGAGGGCAGCACAAACAGCGCGCCGGCGGCAATGCCGCCACGGGTCTTGTGCATCAGCCAACCGATATAGGTCGCCAATTGCTGCGCCTCGGGGCCGGGCAAGAGCATGCAGTAATTCAAGGCGTGCAAAAAACGCTTCTCGCTGATCCAGCGCCGCCTCTCGACCAGTTCGGCATGCATCAGCGCGATCTGCCCGGCCGGCCCGCCAAAGCTGATGCAGCCGAGTTTGAGCCAGAAGCGCAAGGCCTGTCCGAAACTGACCGGTTCAGGCTTTGTCATCGGACTTCAGGGTCAAAGCTTGCGGATCCGGCCCGGCTGTGCCTGGCTCACCGCCCCAGGGTTCTCCTGAAGCAGTTCAACAAAGGCGTCGACGTCGACGCCGAGCGACTGGCGGTCGCGCCCCTGGCGCAGCATGCTGAAACCGTCGCCGCCATCAGCCATGAAGTTGTTGACGATGATGCGGTAGTCCCGCGCCAAGTCAAGCGGCTTGCCGTCCACCAGCACTTCAAGCAACTGACCGGCACCGTCAACACCGCTTCGCCATTGGTAGCTGAGACTGTTCGACACCTGCAGGAGCCGCGGCGCCACGTCGGTCCTGGGCAGTTGCCGCTGCAACAACTGCTGCAACTGCGCACCGTTCAAGGTCAGCGCCACCAACTCATTGCCGAAGGGCTGGATCGCGAACAGATCGCTCATCGTCACCATCTGGCCAGGCTCGACCGTCAGGTCAGCGCGGATACCGCCAGGATTCATCAGCGCAATATCGGCACCGCCGCGTTTCCTGGCATAGGCCAGTTGTGAATCGGCGACCAGATTGCCCAGATGGGAATCGCCAAAAGGCGCTTTCGGATTGCGCTGCGCGCCCTGCGTCAGCAACGCCACCGGCTTGGTGCGGGCCGCTGCGGTCAACGCCGCTGCACTCTGCACCAGCGCGACGAAAGCCGGGTTCGGCGCATAGATTGACTGCAGCACCGGGTGATTGACTGCCTGCGCATCCAGAACCTGGCCCTGGGCATCGAGCGTCAACCGGCTCTCGGTCAGCCAACCGCCATAGCTGCCGGCCTGCACCATCAAGCGGCCGTTGATCTTGCAGGTATAGGCCTGATGCGTATGGCCGCTGATGATGATCGCGTAGGCCGGGTCAAGCCTCTGGGCAATGTCGACGCCGCGGCCTTGCAGCCCCGGACATGAATAGCCCGAGTCATTGGCCGCTCCGTCGTACATGGCGCCCTCATGCATCATCGCCACCAGCACCTGCGCACCCTCGGCGCGCAATTGCGGCAGCATGGCGTTCAAGGTATCAACCTCGTCGGCGAAGCGCAGGCCGAGAATGGCTTTGGGCACCACGACCCGCGGCGTGTCACGGGTGACCACACCGACAAAAGCCACCTTGAATGGCCCGACCTGCTTGATCACATGGGTCGGCAGCAGCGGCATGCCGGTTTGCGCATCGAGCAGATTCGCTGCCAGATAAGGGAAGCCGGGGCCCTTGAACCCGGCCCAGGCGCAGCCCTCGGGCGGGCATTCGCCGCGGGCCTTGCGCAGCAACTCGGCCAGACCTGAGTCAAGCTCATGGTTGCCGAGCGCAGAGGCCACCAGTCCCAATTCACCGATCGCGGCCAAGGTCGGCTCGTCCTTCAGCATCGACGACATCTGCGGCGAAGCGCCGATCAAGTCCCCTGCCGCGACGAACACCGAGTTCACCCGCTGGCTGCGCAGCTTCTCCAGCGCCGTCGCCAGATGAGCCACGCCGCCTGCCGCCTGAGCCTTGATTTCACCCGTTTGAGCATCGGGCAGCCGAGGCATCAAGGGCGTCGGCAGCTTAGGTTGGATATTGCCGTGGAAATCATTGATTGAAAAAATGCTCAATTCGACCGGCTTCTGCGCAGGCAGCGGTGCCGCACAGGCGGCCAGCAAGCTGGCAGCCAACAGCAGCAGCTTGCGACCGGGACAGCGGCAAAGCGCTTCAAACTTGGAATTCAGCAAGGCGAGGCTCCAATAATGCGGGAAATCGACGAAGAAATCGGCCCCGCATCATAGGACCGGGCTTCGGGGCAAGTTCGATCCCGCGCTAATCTGGCCAGGATGCCGGGAAAAACCGGGACTGTCACAGCGCGCACATATTCACGGAGGAAAATAGCGCGACTGCAGGGTTGTTCAGTACAGTTCAGGTGCAGCGACCCCGAACCGGTCCTGCGGGCCGATGCGACACCGCGCTGTGTAAATTTTCTAGCGATTTTGTTGGTAAAAAGACAAAATCGGCCGTTCCCTCATTTTACTGCGTTACATTTTTTCGATTATGGATTTCTTAATTCAAGAAGCCGTCCGCACCAACTGCAGGCTTCAACAGCCGCTGCATTGCGCGACCGGGGTCGGCAAGTCCGCTTGCATGGTGAGCCGGACAAGATGACTGCTGCCAGCATGAACAACAGCTTTGTCAGCCAGGAGCATGCACAGCTGCGGATCAAGGGTTTTGCGATCGTCGTCGCCTTGCACATGCTGCTGGTCTATGCGCTGGCCTCGGGCCTGGCGCGCAAAGGGCTGGAAATCATCAAAAAGCCGCTCGAGGTGATGCTGGTCAAGGATCAGCTCGAATTGCCGCCTCCCGAGCCCCCACCGCCACTGAAGGACATCAGGATGCCCGACGTGTTTGTGGCGCGAGTCGACGCACCGCCGCCGCCGATTCAGTTAGAACCACCGCCCCCAGTGCTGGTGAAACCGCCAGAGCGGCCACGCGAGATCCAGCCACCCTCGCCTTCTGCCATAACGATCGCAGCACCTCCCGCAACGGACAACGCAAGGGCCCAGATTGCGTCGCTGGAAAATGAATATGCCGGCAGGATTCGTTCAATGCTGAACGCGGCCAAGCGCTATCCGAACAGCCGGGAGGCCCGACAACTGCGGCCGCAAGGGACGGTCAGAGTCTGGGTCGAAGTCGACCGGACGGGCAAATTGCTCGGCTCCGGGATTGAGTCCAGCGCCGGTACCTTGTTGCTCGACAACGAGGCCTTGCGCACGGTACGCAACGTCGTTTATTCCCCTTTCCCGGCAGAGTTGTTTGTCGGACAAAGCTCACGCCGATTCATCATACCGATCGAATACCAACATGCAGAAGGCGGCTGAAGCCGCTCATCCTTGATTCTTTTCACCCCGTTTGACCCAACCCTCCCCACAAAGGATGAACCCTTGAAAAACTTCAAATACACAGCCATCGCGCTGGCGCTGGCAGCCTTGTCCTGCTCTGCCTCGGCACAGCAAACCACCGAAATCGGCAAAATCACCGTCACCGGCGAGGGCGACAAGCTCGGCGCGGGCCTGATGATCGACGAGGACTCGGCCAAGGCCAAGAGCACCGTCACCAAGGCGCAGATCGAGAAAACACGCTCGTCAAGCAATCCATTCCAGGTCCTGTCGCTGCTGCCAGGCGTGAACAGTTCGAGCGTCGACGCCACCGGTCTGTTCGGCGGCAATCTGCGCGTGCGCGGCTTCAACAGCGACCAGATGGGCTTCACCATCAATGGCGCACCGGTCAATGACTCGGGCAACTTCGCGGTCTATCCGCAGGAATACACCGATAGCGAAAACCTCTGCGAAGTCTTCGTCACGCAGGGCGCCACCGATAGCGAAGCTCCCCATGTTGGCGCTTCGGGCGGCAATGTCGGCATGAATACATGCGGAGCCCTGGAAAAACCAAGGGTCCGCACAGCTTTCTCGGCAGGCCAACTGAGCTATCACCGCACTTTCCTGCGCGTCGACACCGGCAAGCTGGGTGACTTCAAGGGCTTCCTCTCCGTCTCCAAGACCGGATCTGACAAATGGAAGGGCACGGGAGCCGCCAAGCGCGACCATATCGATGCCGGCGCCGAATACCAGCTGGGCAATACCAAGCTGTCTGCCGGACTGCTGTACAACAGCGCGGTCAACAACAATATCCGGGCCTTGACGCTGTCGCAACTGAACAGCGAGGGCTATTTTGCTGACTACTCGGCCACCGTGCCGCAGCATCTGGTAGGCGTCAACGGTACGGCACAGAGCGAAAGCTCGATCGCTGGAGCTACTGCTTTCAAGGGCTATGCATTGAATCCGTTCAGGAACTTCCTGATCAATGCCAAGGCCAATATCCAGATCAACCCTGCGCTGCGCCTCGACATCGAGCCCTACTTCTGGTACGGATATGGCACCGGCGGCGTTCAGCAGACTTCGCTGGCCGAGAGCGCCGGCCCGACCAAGCTGAAGGGGGGCGTGGTTGACATCAACAAGGACGGCGACGTTCTTGACACCGTGATGATCTACCGTGGCAGCGTGACCGAAACCCATCGTCCGGGCGTCAACGCCAAGGTCAGCTACGCCGTCGACAACCACCGCATCCTCGGTGGCGTCTGGTTCGAGCGTGCAGAGCACAAGCAGACCGCACCAGCAACCACCGTCGACAACTTCGGCAATATCGCCGACCTGTGGTTGAAGAACAGCGCTGTGCTCTTGAAGTATGCCGATGGCTCGCTGTACCAGAACCGCGATGCAATGACCATCTCGACCGGCAAGAGCGTGTTCGTGCAGGACACAATCGACCTCGCCGATGGCAAACTGCAGGTGACGCCGAGCCTGAGCTCGCGCCAGATCCAGCGCGACTTCACCAACAATGCCGCAGGTCCGGGCACACCGTTCAGCACGTTCGGCGCAGGTGCAGACTACAAGATCCTGAAGACCTATTCAGAAGTCCTGCCAAGCGTGAGCGCGAGCTACCAGTTCACGCCGGCATTGCAAGGCTTCGCCGGAGCCACCAAGAACTTCAAGGCGCCAGGCAACTTCGAGTATTTCAGCCTTGCCAACGGCGTGACCTATACCAACGGCGTGGGCAGCTATACCTCGCTGGCTCCGCTGACGGTGCAACAGGAGACCTCGGTCAATATCGACATCGGCGCACGCTACAAGCATGAACTGTTCAAGGGCTCGGTCACGGCTTACCGCGTTGCCTTCAAGAATCGCATCGCTTCGAGCTTCGACCCGGCCACCAACAGCAGCCATGACTGGAACGTCGGCGATTCGACCGTCACCGGCCTGGAAATCGAACTTGGCACCGTGCCGGTCAATGGCCTCTCGGCCTATGCATCGGGTGGCTACACCAAGAGCACGATGAACAGCAATATGCTGAGCAGTGCGACCGGTGTCTATCAAACGGCAGGCATGCAGTTCCCTGACACGCCCAAGGGCATGGCAGCGCTGGCATTGCAGTACGCCAGCGGTCCGATCATGTTCAACCTGTCTGGCAAGTACACCGGCAAGCGCTTCCTGACCTTGGTCAATGACTTGAGCGTCGGCGGCTACACCACCGTCGACTTCAACGCCGCTTATCAGATGCCAAGCAATGGCATTTTCAAGAGCCCGCTGATCCGCTTGAACATGAGCAACATCACCGACAAGCGTTATCTGCTGGCCAATTCAGGCAGCGGCTCGACCATCGCTATCGCAGCTGCGAACAATCCGCAGATCTACACCGGCTCGCCGAGCTTCACCAGCATTACGGTGCAAAGCGACTTCTAACCAAGCCGTACGCAGCAAAAAGGCCCCGCAAGGGGCCTTTTTTTTGGACTGTGTTTTTTCAGCGCTGGATGTCGCCGATGCACATGTACTTGATCTCCACATAGTCATCGATGCCCTGATGCGCGCCTTCGCGTCCCAGGCCCGACTGCTTGACGCCGCCAAAAGGCACTTCAGCCGTCGAGATCAGCCCGGTATTGACACCGACCATGCCGTATTCGAGTGCTTCGCCAACGCGGAAGATGCGGCCGATGTCGCGGCTATAGAAGTAGCTGGCAAGACCGAACTCGGTGTTGTTGGCCAGCGCGATCGCTTCGGCTTCGGTGCTGAACTTGAACACCGGTGCGACCGGGCCGAAAGTCTCTTCACGCGAGCACAGCATCGCCGGGGTTACATCAGCGAGCAGCGTCGGCTCGAAGAACTGCGCGCCGGCAGCCGTCGCGCGCTTGCCGCCCATCACCAGACGAGCGCCCAGCGCCAGGGCATCAGCCACATGGGCCTCGACCTTGTCGATCGCCTGCGCATCGATCAGCGGCCCCAGGTTGACACCAGCCTCGAAGCCATTGCCGAGCTTGATGTCCGCCACCTTGGCTGCGAGCTTGTCGATGAAAGCATCGTAGACGCCGGCCTGGACATAGAAGCGGTTGGCACAGACGCAGGTCTGGCCGGCATTGCGGTATTTGCTCGCCATCGCGCCTTCGACCGCGCTGTCGAGATCGGCGTCGTCAAACACGATGAAGGGTGCGTTGCCGCCCAACTCCAGCGACAGCTTCTTCACCGTTGGCGCGCATTGCTTCATCAGGATGCGGCCGACTTCCGTGCTGCCGGTGAAGGACAGATGGCGCACCACATCGCTGTCGCAGATCACATGGCCGATCGCGATCGAATTTTCGGCATCTGCGGTCAAAACATTCAGCACGCCAGCGGGCATGCCGGCGCGCTGCGCCAGCTCAGCCACCGCCAAGGCAGACAGCGGCGTTGCTTCTGCGGGCTTGATCACCACCGTGCAGCCGGCGGCCAGCGCCGGTGCCACCTTGCGGGTGATCATCGCAATCGGGAAATTCCACGGCGTGATCGCCGCACAGACACCCATCGCCTGCTTGATCACCAGATAGCGCTTGTTGTTGTCTGTGGTCGGGATCGTTTCACCATAGACGCGTTTGCCTTCCTCGGCAAACCAGTCGATGAAACTTGCACCGTAAACCACCTCGCCGCGCGCTTCAGCCAATGGCTTACCCTGCTCGGCAGTCATGATGCGCGCCAGGTCGTCGGTATGTTTGATCAGCAGTTGATGCCAGCGCAACAGAATCGCGCCGCGCTCCTTGGCGGTCTTGCTGCGCCATGGACCCCAGGCGTTATTGGCCGCCGCAATCGCCGCCTCGGCCTCAATCGCGCCAAGATTGGCTACATCGGCCAGATGTACGCCAGTCGCAGGATCGGTCACCGCAAACTGCGATTGCCCGGCCACCCATTCGCCATTGATCAGCGCCAGCGTGCGCAACAGGCTGGCGTCTTCCAGGGCCGCCAAGGGGGATGTCTTGCTTTGCATGGTGTCTTCTCCGAAAAGGTCATTGAATCTTGGCCCCCACTCTAACCGCATCCGTACAAAGCATGGATGGGCGGCGCCATATAATCGGCAACCCCAAAAATCAAGCATTTTCCTTGTTCCCAAGGCCCAAGTGCGAGCAGAAAGCCCGGAATGAAAGCAGCCGAAATACGTCAAACGTTCTTGAAGTTCTTCGAGTCCAAAGGACATCAGATCGTCGCCTCGAGCCCGGTCGTGCCGGGCGACGACCCAACCCTGCTGTTCACCAACGCCGGGATGAACCAGTTCAAGGATGTCTTCCTCGGCTTTGACAAGCGCGCCTACAGCCGCGCCACGACCTCGCAGAAATGCATCCGCGCCGGCGGCAAGCACAACGACCTCGACAATGTCGGCTACACCGCGCGCCACCACACCTTTTTCGAGATGCTGGGCAACTTCTCGTTCGGCGACTACTTCAAGCGCGAGGCGATCGGCTATGCCTGGGAACTGCTGACCGGGCATTTCAAGCTGCCAGCCGACAAGCTCTGGGTCACCGTCTACGCCGACGACGACGAGGCTTACGAGATCTGGAGCCAGGTGATCGGCGTACCGACTGAGCGCATCGTACGCATCGGCGACAACAAGGGCGCACGCTACGCTTCGGACAATTTCTGGATGATGGGCGACACCGGCCCCTGCGGGCCTTGTACCGAAATCTTCTACGACCATGGCCCCGAGATCGCCGGCGGCCCGCCGGGCAGCCCGAACGAGGACGGCGACCGCTACATCGAAATCTGGAACAACGTCTTCATGCAATTCAACCGCACCGAAGACGGTGTGATGCATCCGCTGCCCAAGCCTTCGGTCGACACCGGCATGGGCCTGGAGCGATTGGCCGCCGTGCTGCAGCATGTGCATTCGAACTATGAAATCGACCTGTTCGTCAGCCTGCTGGCAGCCGCCAAGGCTGCGGTCGACAGCGCCGGCCCGGGCGTCGACTGCGACAAGGACAGCGCCTCGCTGAAAGTCATCGCCGACCATATCCGCGCCTGCAGCTTCACCATCGTCGACGGCATCATCCCTGGCAACGAAGGCCGCGGCTATGTGCTGCGCCGCATCGCCCGCCGCGCCATCCGGCATGGCTACAAGCTCGGTGCGCGCACGCCCTTCTTCCACAAGATCGTGGCCGAACTGGTCAAGCAGATGGGCGAAGCCTATCCGGAACTGCGCCAGGCTCAGACACGTGTCACCGAGGTGCTGGAACAGGAAGAATTGCGCTTCTTCCAGACCATCGCCAACGGCATGGAAATCCT
>CANFIC010000084.1 GCA_947446685.1 Burkholderiales bacterium | reverse complement strand
TTACGACATCAACGACATGGCCCGCGTCTACGCGCAACTGGCCTTCCACGATGACCACACAGTGGCACAGATCGCACCGAGCGGCTTGTTCGTCTTTGACACCTCGACTGCCGGTGGCGTCCGCTTCGAGAATCCCTTCCTGTCTTCGGCCTGGAAGACGACATTGGCAGCGTCCAATGCAGAGGAAAGTTTGACTTTCAACAAGACCGGCGATGCTGCCAACATCCTGATCGCACGCCGCAACGTTGAAGGTGGCGGCCGCCAGGATGACATCCGTCACACCTCTTACCGCGCTGTCATCGGCGTGAAGGGTGATGTTGGTGCCTGGAGTTATGACGCATTCGGCCAGGTCGGCCGCGTGGTCTATCAGGAAACCTACAAGAACGACTTCTCGAACGTTCGCATTGGCCGCGCGCTTGACGCGGTGGTCGATCCGGTCTCGGGCAAGACGGTCTGCCGTTCGGCGCTTGATGGGTCTGACCCGAATTGCATCCCTTACAACGTCTGGTCGCTGGGCAAGATCGATCCGGCTTCGCTGGCTTATCTGCAGACCCCTGGTTTCCAGAAGGGTTTCACCAACCAGGGCGTCTTCGGTGCCACCTTGTCGGGTGACTTGAGCAAGTACGGTCTGAAGCTGCCAACAGCCAAATCGGGTCTGGGTATCGCGGTCGGTGTTGAGCGTCGCACCGAACAGATGGAGTTGTCGACCGATACGGCCTTCTCGAGCGGCGATCTGGCCGGTCAAGGCGGCCCGACCATCGGCGTTGGCGGCAAGTACAACGTCGACGATGTGTTCGGTGAATTGCGTATTCCTCTGGCTGACAATCAGCCGCTGGCTTATGCGATGAATTTGAACGCTTCGTACCGTCATTCGAAGTACAGCACCGGCAATTCGACCGATACCTATGGTACCGGTCTGGAATGGTCACCGATCAAGCAGTTCAAGATTCGCGGCAGCTATCAGCAGGCAGCACGCGCTCCCAACATCATCGAGATGTTTGCGGCTCAATCGGTCGGTCTGTACAACAACGACTCCGACCCTTGTGCAGGCGCAGCGCCTACGGCCACGCTGGCGCAATGTGCTCGCACTGGCGTGACTGCAGCTCAGTACGGCAAGATCATCGACAGTCCTGCAGGGCAGTACAACGGCCTGTTCGGCGGCAACCCGAATCTGAAGCCTGAGACTTCCAACAGCGTGACCCTGGGCTTGGTGGCAACACCGGTCAAGGACTTCAATGTCTCGGTCGATTACTTCTCGATCAAGGTCAAGGACGCGATCGGCAGTCTGCCGGCGACAACCAGCTTGGCGCAATGTCTGGCTACCGGTTCAGCCCAGTTCTGCAGCCTGATCACGCGGGACAGGACCGGTTCACTCTGGGCTTTGCCAACAGCGCAGATCGTTTCGACCAATATCAATGTCGCGTCCTTGAAGACGCAGGGCATCGACGTCGGTCTTGACTATGGGATGAAGCTTGGCGCGATGGGCAAGCTGGACCTGAGCCTGCTTGGCACTTATCTGAAAGAGATGAGTGTTGAAGCGGTGCCTGGACTGGGTTCCTATGACTGCGCAGGCCTGTATGGTTCGACCTGCGGCACGCCAGCTCCGAAGTGGCGCAACAAGCTGCGTGGTACCTGGTCGACCCCGTGGAACGCTACGGTCGGTGTGACATGGCGCCATTTTGGCTCGGTCGATGTGGATACCACCAGCAGCAACACGCAGCTGGCTGGAACTGTCAACGCGATCACCAAGACCTTCGCCGCGCAGAACTATCTGGACTTGTTCGTGTCCTACAAGCTGACCAAGACGATCACGCTTGCAGGCAGCATCAACAATCTGCTGGACAAGGATCCACCGTTGGCTGCGACCGGCGCACCATTCGGCAATGGCAACACATATCCGGTGGTGTACGACGCCCTGGGTCGTCGCGTGAACTTGAATCTGAACGCCAAGTTCTGATTTTCGAGGCTTGACATGGAAAGCGCCTGTGCTTGCACAGGCGCTTTTTCAATGGCGAGTCGAGATAATCGCAGGTCGATGCAAACCGGTACACCCATATGACTGCTGTCCCAAATCCGCAAGATGAGTCAGGCAGGATCGATCTGCTGTTCAGGCAAGCCCAGCAGGCAGCTCAGGAAGGGCAGCACAGCAAAGCGCAGCAATGCTGGAACAGCGTTCTTGCCATCAACCCTCGGCATATAGCCACGTTGCAAGCGATGGGCCAGTTTGCGCTGGCTCGACGCGACTTTGCTGCGGCGCGCCACAGCTTCGCAGCCCTGGCCTTGATTGATGGCGGCAACCCGCAGCCCTGGATTCATCTGGCGATGGCCTGCCGTGCACAAAAGGACCTGGCCGGCGAGATCGATGCGCTGCGCCATGCGCTGACGGCCGATCCGCATGACCTGATGGCCTTGATCCTGCGGGCCAACCTGCTCGAGCGCCAAGGCTTGAAACATGAAGCTGCGCAGGCATATCAGGCCGTGGTTGCCGTCGCGCCAGCGCTGGACAAGTTGGTGCCTGACCTCCGGCCAGCCTTGCAGCATGCGGTCGACTTTCGCGACCGTTATCAAGCCCAGTTCGGTGACTTCGTCGACAAGTCCATCGCCGACCAAGGTGCTGGCATGAATGGCGCAGAGCTCGATCGATTCAGGCTCTCGCTGGACATCGAATTCGGCAGGAAAAAACGCTATGAATCCAGGCCAATGGGCTACTTCTTCCCCGGCCTGCCAACGATCGAGTTTTTCGAACGCAGCGACTTTCCCTGGCTCGATCAGATCGAAGCTGCCACCGACGAAATTCGCGACGAATTCCTGGCTGTGCTGGACCGCGAAGAAGGTTTTTCGCCCTACATCACCTATGGCAACGACCAACCGGTGAATCAATGGGCCGAGTTGAATAATTCACCCCGTTGGTCGGCTTTTCACTTGCTCAAGGACGGGCAACCGGTGCCGGGCAATTCAGCCAATTGCCCGCTGACGATGCGAGCACTTTCAGGCGCGCCCCAGCCCGAGCAGGCCGGGCGCACGCCAGTGGCGATGTTTTCTTTGCTCAAACCGCGTACAAGAATTCCGCCCCATGTTGGCATCAGCAATGCACGCTTGGTCACCCATCTGCCCTTGATCATTCCGGAGTCGTGCGGATTCCGGGTTGGCAACCAGACCCGGCAATGGCTGCCTGGGAAGGCCTGGGTGTTCGATGACACGATCGAGCATGAGGCCTGGAATGACAGTGACAAGTTGCGTGTCGTGCTGATTTTTGACATCTGGCATCCTCATCTGACACCCGCTGAACGCCGCTTGGTTTCAGCGATGACGATCGCGCGAAACGAATTTCTCGGGACTGCGGGGGAGTTTGATCTGTAATGAATTGGCTCAAGGGCGCGCCAGGTTTGTTCATTGGGTGGTCGGGGCTCGTACAGGGTTTCGTTATGGGCATAGGTCGCATTCACAATGTCCATGCAGCGATCTGGTTCCAGGCAGGACAGTCAACCGCATAGCAGCCTTGCCATCAATGCGTCTGTTGTATTGGCGACAGGAGGCGGTTTCAGCATAGGATTCGAGCCGCAACTTCGAGTCGATCAAGTGAAAGACTCAGGTCCGGCCCTTGTCCGATGGATTGCTGGCATTGTTGGCGCGGATCTTGCGTTTGGTACTGCATGGTTAGCATTGTTTGAAGGCTTCGGTCTAGTCCCTTCGCAGTAGGGCGACTTTGCTTCAAGGCAGGGCTAACCCCATGTCGAATCGGGCGGTATTTCAGATACGATGCGATGCTTGTTTTAGGCTATGCTGATGTAGTTTTGTTACAAGGCTTGTGAGAATTGCTGAGAGTTGTTCTGTCGGGATGCTTGAATGGCCAATCGGCGTGGGTCATGCCCAAGCAGGGATGAGGATTTGATGGGCGATGGCCGGTGAAGCCAGCGCAGCAGCACTGGGACTTCCCCGGTTGTGTAGATGAATGTATTTCGTAGTCATATGAAGGAGAGCGCATGAATTTTGCGCAGCAGAAGAACAATTCCTCACGCCTGACTGGGTTCGGCTTGGTGGTGTTGATTCATATCGTGATTGTTTATGCCTTGGCCAGTGGCCTGGCACGCAAGGCACTCGATGCAGTCAAGGGTCCGATCGAGACCAAGGTGATCGAGGAGAAGGTCAAGCCGCCGGACCTGCCTGACAAGGTCGTACCGCCACCACCAGATCTGAAAGCACCGCCACCGCCATTTGTGCCCCCGCCTGAATTCCAGGTTACGGCGCCAGCGCCACCATCGGCTCGTGCTATCCAGTCGACTCAGGTCGTTCCGCCGCCTCAGGTGGTGCGCGCTGCGCCGCCGCCAGTTGTCGCAGCACCTCCGCCACCAAGGGTCGGGCCAGTGCGCGCTGCGATGGTCTGCACCAAGATGGGCAAGCCTGAACTGCCTTCGATCAGTTGGAGCGGTGAAGCGCTCTACAAGGTCACCGCGACGGTCAAGGCCGGGCGGGTGGCATCGATTGAAGTGGTACCGCTGCGCGGTGGTGTCGATCGCAAGGCCCAACGTGCCTTGATTTCATCGATCGAAACGACCCTGCGCGATACCTATGAATGCCCGGGCGACCATGTGTTCGAGCAGGAATTCCAGTTCCGCATCGAATAAGCCAGAAGAATTTCCCCTTTGAATGACCCTGCAAGGTCCGGGCAATGATGCCCGGCCTTGACCTTAAAACCGAGTTTTTTGTTTTCTTTTCCAGGAGCTGACTCCATGATTTCTCGTATTTCCGGCTTGATTGCCGCAATCGCATTTGCCGCAACCCTCGCCATCTCGCCTGTCCAGGCCCAAGATGTGAAACCTGCTGATGCGGCGGCCTCGGTCGCTGTTGAAGGCGCAGCGCCTGTGGCTGTCAAGGAAGCAGAAAATCCATACGGCCTGATGGCCATGATCAAGCATGGCGACATGGTCGGCAAGGGCGTGCTTGCCCTGCTGGCTTTGATGTCGATGGGCAGTTGGTACATCCTGATCACCAAGCTGTGGGACACGAAGAAACTGGCCGATGAAGCCAAGGATGTCCGTGTCACCTTCTTCAAGAAGGCTTCGCTTGCCGAAGGCGTGAAGGGTTTGGCTGAAGCCAGTGCCTTCCGCTACATCGCGGCGGCTGCCATCGATTCGTCCGAGCACCATGAAGGTGCGCTGACCGAGAACATCGACCGCAATACCTGGGTGACGATGAACATCGACCGCGCTGTGACCGAAGTCAACGCCCGTATCCAGGGTGGTCTGAGTTTCCTGGCGACGGTGGGCTCCACTTCGCCATTCGTCGGCCTGTTCGGTACGGTGTGGGGGATTTTGCAGGCCTTGACCGCCATCGGTATTGCCGGACAAGCGTCGATCGATAAGGTTGCCGGCCCGGTGGGTGAAGCGTTGATCATGACCGCCATCGGTCTGGCCGTCGCTGTGCCAGCGGTGCTGGGTTACAACTGGCTGGTGACTCGCAACAAGGCTGTGATGAGCGAAGTACGCGCTTTTTCTGCTGACCTGCACGGCGTGCTGATGGGCAACCGTCAATCCGGCAAGCATTGAGTCTTTCATCCTAGACAGCGCGGAGCAAGCCTCATGAGCATGAACGTCGGATCTGCCTCCGGCGATGATGATGTGGTGTCGACCATCAACACCACGCCCCTTGTGGACGTGATGTTGGTGCTCTTGATCATCTTTCTCATCACCATCCCGGCGGTGACCCAGCAGGTGTTGTTGTCTCTTCCCAAAGAGACCAACATCGCCCGTGTCACCAAACCTGAAAATGTCGAAATCGCTGTCAACAAGGACGGCGACATTTTCTGGAACTCAAGCCCCGTGGCTGACACCGAGGCGCTGGTCAAGCGCCTGGGAACGATCGCGGTGCTGAATCCTCAGCCCGAGGTGCATATTCGCGGTGACGAGAAGTCGCGCTATGAATCGGTCGGCCGAGTCGTCTTTGCCTGCCAACGCGCCGGCATCATGAAAGTCAGCTTTGTCACTCAGCCCCCCGAACGCGGCGGTTGAGGCGAGGAAATAAGACATGAGTATGAATTTGGGCAGTTCCTCCGGCAGTCAAGAGCCGGAAGTGATGATGGACGTCAACACGACGCCGCTGATCGATGTGATGTTGGTGCTGCTGGTGATGTTGATCATCACCATTCCAATCCAGTTGCATTCGGTGAATCTGGATATGCCGCCGCCGAGCACAACGCCGCCATTGAAGGACCCGATCGTGCATGAAGTCTTCATTGACTTTGATGGCACGGTCAGCTGGGACGGGGTGGCGCTTGCTGACCAGGCCGCTGTCGAAGTCAAGTTGACCGAAGTCGCAGCCGAACCTGATCAGTCTGAAGTCCACATCAAACCGAACAAGCTGGCCGAATATGGCAGCGTGGCCACGGTGATGGCCGCTGCTCAGCGGCTGGGCGTGAAGAAGATGGGTATGGTCGGTAACGAGCAGTTCGTCAAGTGACGATCTGATTGTCAGCATTTGAACAGCGCGCCGCCCGCAGGGGTTGCGCGTTTTTTTTCGCAGGAGATGGTTATGAAGTTCAAGACCTTGGCCACGGTCGCATTGGGCACCGCAGCGTTTGTATTTGGTACGGCGCATGACGGCAGGATCGGATTTGTCCAAGCGCAGGCGCAAGCAGAAACGGTGCGCCCGGAAATCGGCAAACCCTTGAAGGAAGCCAGCGCCTTGATCAAGGCGGGCAAGTTCAAGGATGCCTTGGCCAAATTGCATGAGGCTGAAAGCGTTGGCGGGCGTACGCCGGTCGAGAACTACAACATCGAAGGCATGCGTGTCGCAGCAGCGTCGGGCGCTGGCGATGCTGACTCGATGGTCAAGGGCTTCGAGGCGATGAAAGCCAGCGGGCGCCTGAGTCAGCCTGAGCAGTTGCGCATGATCGAGTCGATCGCTGGTACTTTTTTGCGCAACAAGGATAACGCGCGTGCTTTGACTTGGTCGCAGCGCTACTTCAAGGAGGGCGGTACCAGCGCGACGATGAAGCAGGTGCAGACCTCGGCACAGTTCTATTCGGGCGACATGGCCGGCATCATCAAGCAGACGCTGGAAGAAATCAGCGCCGATGAAAAAGCTGGTCGTACGCCGCCGCAGGACAAACTGAATCTGCTGCTGACGGCGGCCAGCCGCCAGAAGGATTCGGCCAACGAGGCGCTGGCAACCGAGAAGTTGTTGAACTATTACCCGCGCAAGGAGCTCTGGGCGCAAATCCTGGGCGGCTTGCCGCAGAAAAAGGGTTTTTCTGACCGCTTTGCCTTGGACGTCTATCGGCTCAAGCTGGCCACAGGCAATATGCGCAGCGCCAATGACTATATGGAAATGGCACAGTTGGCTGCCCAGGCTGGCTATCCGGAAGAGGGCAAGCAGGTCGTCGACAAAGGCATGGCCGCCAATGTGCTGGGGCAGGGCGCTGAAGGGGCGCGCCACAAGCGTCTGATGGACTTGATGGTCAAGAGGTCTGCCGAGGTCAAAGCGGCTTTGCCAGCGGCTGAAAGCGCAGCACAGGACGCCAAGGATGGCAATGCGCTGGTCAGCATCGGTCTGGGCTATGCGCTGCGCGGTGATGGCTCACGGGGCGTCAAGTTGATCGAGCAGGGCATTGCCAAAGGCAGTCTGAAAAGGCCAGAAGATGCCAAGCTCTACCTCGGCATGGCGCATGCGCTGGCCGGCGAATCGAGCAAGGCGCAGGCAAGCTGGCGCAATGTCAAGGGCAACGACGGCGTGACTGACCTGGCTCATCTGTGGAGCGTGCAGGTGCGCAGCGCCAAGCGCTGAAGTCAGCTGAACTGATCAACTGGAAAGCCCTGGCGGTCATCTGCCAGGGCTTTTTACTTTGGTGAGGGCGAGGCTGTGCAAAGCTTAGGCATCGCCGATACTCCCCAGTCCTTCTTGAGAAACCGCGATTGATAGCGCCCCTATGACCGACAACCAACCAGACCCGGATTGCGATCTTCAACCCTTGGCCGATGTACGGGTTGTTGATCTGTCCAGACTGGTTTCCGGCAATATGCTGACCCATGTGCTGGCCGATCTGGGCGCCCAGGTCATCAAGGTGGAGCCGCCACAGAAGGGCGACGAGTTACGCGCCTGGAAGCGCAATGGCGTCAGCACTTACTGGTTGAGCTATAGCCGCAACAAGGACAGCGTGGTGCTTGATCTGCGTGACCCGCAGGGTCAGGTTCATTTACGCCAACTGCTGGCTGGTGCCGACATGCTGGTGGAGAACTTCCGGCCGGGCACGCTCGAGCGCATGGGCCTCGACAAGGCAGCGTTGCAACTGCTCAATCCCAAGTTGGTCGTGGTGAGGATTTCGGGCTGGGGTCAGACCGGCACATATGCCAAGAAAGGGGGCTTCGGCTCACTGATCGAAGCGATGAGTGGTTTTGCGGCGATGAACGGTTTCGCGGATCGGCCGCCAGTGTTGCCGCCTTTTGCGATGGCAGATTCTGTCGCCGGGATTTACGGCGCCGCGCTGGCGCTGGCCGCTCTGCATAAACAGCGCGCGACGGCCAAACCAAGGGTTCAGGAAATCGACCTGTCGCTGTTCGAGCCTCTGTTCTCGGTGCTTGGCCCGCAGGCCGCCGAATACGAGTTGACCGGCGAGGTTCATGCGCGTTCTGGTAGCCGCTCGCCGACCCATGCGCCGCGCAATGTCTATCAGACCAAGGATCAGCGCTGGGTTGCTTTGTCGGCCGGTATGGAGGGGACGCTGGGGCGATTGTTCGAGGGCATCGGCTTCCCCGAGGGTTTGAGTGACCCGCGCTTTTCGACCCATGAAGCGCGTTTGCAGAACATCGATGCGCTCGACAAACTCCTGCAGGACCATCTCTCGCTGCTGACGCTTGACGAAGCCTTGCAGTTCTTCAGTGAGCGCGACATCACGGCAGGCCCGGTTTGTGACATCGCCGATCTGCTCGAACATCCCTACATGATCGACCGGGAATTGCTGCTCGACGATGTCGGCGTCGATGGCAGTTCGCACCGCATCCATGCTCCGCCTTACAAGATCAACGGCAGGCGCCCACCCTTGCGCCGCAGCGCACCGAGCCTGGGGCAGGACAATGAAAAATGGCTGACAGGGCCTAAGGAAACCGAATGAAACCTGAGTTGATCCGCTCCTTTTTGTTTGTTCCGGCAGACAACGAGCGCTTGCTGGCCAGTGCGCTGACCAAACCCTGCGATGCCGTCATCCTCGATCTTGAGGACGGCATCCATGCAAGCAAGAAAGAAGCTGCCCGGCAGACGCTGGGGGCTTCCTATGCGCGTCTGAAAGCGGCGGGCAAGATCAGCGTGGTGCGTATCAATGGGGACCTGAATACCGCGATCACCGACCTGCGTGCGGCGGTACTGCCTGGGCTCGACCTGTTGATGTTGCCCAAGGTCGAACATCCCCGCGATGTGCAGTTGCTGGCGACTGTCGTCGCCGGGCTCGAGCGGGCTGCGGGAATACCTGCTGGCCATTTGCGCTTTGTGCTGCAGATCGAGAGCGCTTTGGCCTTGCCAAGGCTCTACGAAATCGCTGCGGCCGACCGTCGAGTGCTGGGCATGATGCTGGGCAGCGAAGACTTCTCTCTCGATTGTGGCGCCATGCCGACGCCGGAAACCTTGATGATGCCGAGCATGATGGTGCTGTTCGCCTGCCGGGCGGCAAAGATTCAGCCGATCGGTTTCGTTGGTTCGATCGCCGAACTTGGCGCTCCGGAGGTCTTCAAAGCCAGGGTCGAGCAGGCCAGGTCGCTCGGCTTTAGGGGCGCGGTTGTCGTCCACCCGAAATACCTCGAAATCATCAATGACTGTTACACGCCCAACGCTGCCCAAATCGAGCAAGCCTTGAGGGTCATCCAGGCTTTCGAGGCGGCCGATGCCAATGGCGTCGGCGCGATCCAGCTGGACGGTCAAATGATCGACAAGCCGGTCTACCAGCGGGCGCTGGACCTGACCGGACGGTCTTGATCAATGCTTACCTGGGCGCCAGGCGAATGGCGCCGTCGAGCCGGATCACTTCGCCGTTGAGCATCTCATTGGTGATGATCTGGTGCACGAGCTTGGCATAGTCTGCCGGCGTCCCCAGCCTTGAAGGGAAGGGGACATTGGCTGCCAGCGCATCCTGTACTTCCTTGGGCATGCTGAACAGCATTGGCGTGCCGAAGATCCCCGGAGCGATCGTCATATTGCGGATGCCGTTGCGCGCCAGGTCGCGTGCAATCGGCAAGGTCATGCCGACCACACCGCCTTTGGACGCGGCGTAGGCCGCCTGGCCCATCTGCCCGTCGAAAGCCGCCACTGATGCGGTAGAGATCAGCACCCCGCGCTCGCCGGTGCTTTCGGGTTCGTTCTTGCACATCGCTTCGGCAGCCAGTCGGATCATATTGAATGAACCGATCAGGTTGACGTTGATGACCTTGGCGAACATCGCCAGCGAATGGGCGCCTTCCTTGCCAACAGTCTTGACGGCGGGTGCGATCCCGGCGCAATTCACCAGGCCCATCAAGCGACCCAGGCTCAATGCTTTGGCGACCACGGCCTGACCATCAGCCTCCTGGCTGACGTCAGCGCGGACAAATGCACCACCGAGTTCATCGGCGACGGCCTGCCCCTGCTCGACCTGCAAATCGGCGATGACGACCTTGGCGCCATGGGCGGTCAGCATGCGGGCCGTCCCTTCACCCAGCCCCGAGGCGCCACCAGTGACGATGAATACCTTGCCTGCGATTTCCATAGAGTTTCCTTGGTTTGGTTGACGTTGACGTCAACGTCAACTAGAGGTCAAAAACAAAGCCGCTGGACAGCGGCTTGGTCAGTCGAAAATTGTTGCTTCAGTTCAAGGCGGTCAAGGCCCGCTGCATGATGTCATCCACCGAACCCATACCTTCGATGCGGCGGTATTGCGGTGCTCCGGCATCGCCAGTGGCGGCCCAATGGGCGTAGTAGTCGACCAAAGGTCTTGTCTGGGCCTGATAGACCTCCAGGCGCTTGCGTACTGTTTCTTCCTTGTCATCGTCGCGTTGCACCAGAGCCTCGCCGGTCAGGTCATCACTGCCTGCGGTTTTCGGTGGATTGAACTTGACATGGTAGGTTCGGCCCGAGCCGACATGCACGCGGCGACCGCTCATGCGCTCGATGATCGCGCTGTCGGGGACGTCGATTTCGAGCACGAAGTCAAGTTTGACGCCGGCGGCCTTCATCGCATCAGCTTGAGGAATCGTGCGCGGGAAACCGTCGAACAGGAAACCATTGGCGCAGTCAGCCTGGGTGATCCGTTCCTTGACCAGACCGATGATGATGTCATCGCCGACCAGACCACCCGAATCCATCACCTTTTTGGCTGCCAGGCCCATTTCGGAACCGGCTTTGACGGCTGCCCGCAACATATCACCGGTGGAGATCTGCGGAATTCCGAATTTCTGGCAGATGAACGTGGCTTGCGTTCCTTTGCCCGCGCCTGGGGCACCGAGAAGAATCAGTCGCATGGGTCTCCTTCAATATTTAGCGGAATGCAGACGCTAAGCTGCATTTATCGTTGCCGAGAATAGCATGGGCTTACCCTCAGAAAGCTGACAGCTTGCCCGGTGTCAGCCGCCGGCACGCAAGATAGCTCTGACCCGATCAAGATCTTCTGGCGTATCGACACCGGGCCCGGGCCGTTCGGAGGTGATATGGACCGCAATTCGCTCGCCATGCCAAAGTACTCGCAGCTGTTCGAGCGACTCGATCTGCTCCAGCGGGCTTACCGCGAGAGTCGGGAACCTGCGCAAAAAACCCGCATGGTAGGCATAGAGGCCGACATGGCGCAAAGCCGAACCGGCTAGCGGCCGGCCCTGACCATCGCGCCAGCAGGGAATCGGTGCACGCGAAAAATACAGGGCCAGTCCATTGGAATCGGTCACGACCTTGACGACATTTGGGTTGACGAAATCGGCCGCACCTTCAGCCGAATCATCGAGCGCATGGGCGACCGTGCTCATCACGCATTGCGGCCGTTCGCGCAGCAGCAAGGCGCAGGC
>CANFIC010000083.1 GCA_947446685.1 Burkholderiales bacterium | reverse complement strand
CTCCTTGCGCTACGGCTCGAACGTCGCGGTCAACGATGTGCACGTCAATGTCGCGCAGGGCGAATTCGTGGCCTTGGTCGGCGCAAATGGTGCGGGCAAATCCAGCCTGCTCAAGGCCATCGTGGGCCTCGAGCCGGTGTTCGCCGGCCATGTCTTGTTCGCTGGCACCGACATCACTTCAATGGCCGCCCATCAACGAGTCGCCAGCGGCATTGCCTTCGTGCCCGAAGGGCGCGGCGTCTTCAGCACGATGAGCGTTGCCGAAAACCTTGAGCTGGGAAGCTTTTTGCGCAGCAGTGCCAGCCAGCGCAGCGCAGTCGCCGCTGACCTCGCGCGGGTATTTGAACTTTTTCCGCGTCTGGCCGAGCGCCGTCAGCAGATCGCCGGGACGCTCTCTGGCGGCGAACAGCAAATGCTGGCGATTGGCCGGGCGCTGATGACAAACCCGCGGCTGTTGTTGCTGGATGAACCGTCGCTCGGACTGGCCCCGCTTGTGGTGGAAGAGATCGCCGCAGCGCTTGGACAGATCAATACAGAGCGCGGACTCTCCATCCTCGTTGCCGAACAGAACGCCGTGTTGGGCCTTGGCATGGCGCAGCGCGGCTACGTCCTCAACAGTGGCCGCATCGCACTCCAGGGTGATGCGGCCGGGCTCGCGCAACAGGGCGAGTTGATCGATTCTTACCTGGGTAGCTCGATGAATCACAACGAAAGGAAAGTCGCATGACCGCAGAAGCCGAAACCGCAGCGAGGCTGGCAACACATGCCAGCACAGAGAAGCAGCAGCACTTCGAATCCAATTTCCTCAAGGACGTGGAGAAGTACGAGACCTGGGACAGCGTCGAGATCGGCCGCGCTTTCCCGGGAAAGCTGAAATTCAAGGTGAAGCAGGAAGACGTACTTCACTACAACGTTGCGATGGGCGAGACCGACCCGCTGATGGTCGATGCCAAGGCCGCCGCCGAGATGTCGCCCACGGGCGAGCTGATCCAGCATCCGCTATTCATCGTGCAGGTTGCTTTCTATTGCATCGAGAACGGCCCGGGCAGCTGGATTCGCTCGCCCGGTGCGCGCAACCCCGGCCAGAAGATCGAGCTGTTCGAGCCCTTCAAGGTGGGGGAAGAGATCTCGATGACCGTGGTGGCGCATGACCGCTGGATACGCCGCGGCAAGCACTACATCACCGACAAGCTGGACTTTCACAATGAAACGGGCGTACTCAAGGCCACCTGGTGGCTCACGCTGATCATTCCGCCAAACCGCGAAGGCATCCTGCGCTTCGCCAAGATGTAAAAGGGGCTCCCATGCTGAAGAAAATCCGTTTCTCCGAAGTCCAGGTCGGCGATGAACTGCCGCCCGTTGAGCAATATGTGACGCAGGACGTGATCGACAAATACGCCGTCACCTCGCTCGACTACAACCCGGTGCACACGAACCAGGATTGGTGCACACGCGCTCAGGTGTTCGGCATGCCTTGCACCGTAGGCCATGGCATGTTCACCCAATCGTTGATGGCTTCGGTGCCGATCCGTGCCTGGGGTGCCGGCTCCGCGACCTTCCGTTCGATGGAAGCCAAGTTCACCAAGGCTGTGGCGGTAGGCACCTTGCTCACTTGCACTGGCAAGGTGAAAGAACTTCACCCGATCGGCCCGGGGCGCAACTTTGTCGTGCTGGAATTGCAGGCACTCGATCCGGCGCATACGGTGATGGGCATCGCCACCGCCAGCATTGGCCTGCCCGACTGATTGCGATGCAGGATGTTTTCGTCGTCGGGTCCGCCTGCACGCCTTTCGGCAAGCGGCCTGAAGACTCCTTCAAGACGCTGACTGCCCTGGCCTACGAGGCGGTGCTGGCGGATGCCGGCATGGCTGACGGCGACCGCATTGAGCAAGCATGGTTCGGCAACTGCGGCATGGGCACCTTCGGCCAGCGCAACATCCGCGGCCAGGTCTGCTTCATCCCCTTGGTGCGGGAAGGCAGGTTCCCCGAGCGTGTGCCGATGATCAACGTCGAGGGCGGCTGCGCCACGGCCTCGATGGCTTTCCATGGGGCCTGGAAAGACATCCTGTCCGGGCAGTGCGAGGTGAGCCTGGCGATCGGCGTCGAGAAGACGCTATTCCCGGGTGATCCAGCGCGCACGCAGGAGATTTTCGAAGGCGGCATCGACCAGCTTGATCCGCAGGAGTGGCAGCAGTACTACCTGCGTGCAGGTGTGGCGGCGGGCAAGCCGTTCCTTCCGGGCGCCGGTGGCGGCACCTTGTTCATGGATACCTATGCCATGCAGGCGGCCTTTCACATGAAAACCTACGGCACGACACAGCGGCAGATCGCCGTCGGCGCCTCCAAGAATCATGCGATGGGTGCTCTCAACCCCCTCGCGCAGTATCGTTTTGAAGTCACTCCCGAGCAGGTGCTCGAAGACCGTCTGGTCAGCTACCCGCTGACGCGCTCCATGTGCGCGCCGATCGGTGATGGCGCGGCGGCGGCGATCCTTTGCTCTGCACGCGCGCTCGAATCATTTCCGGCGGAAGTTCGCGAGCGTGCCGTCCGCGTCCGGGCGAGCACGCTGTCGGGGGGCAAGTACCGTGGCTTCGACGAGCCGGGCCTTTCAAGCATCGCGGCGAATAAGGCTTATGTCGCTGCAGGCTTGGTGCCGTCCGACATCGATCTGGCGGAAGTGCATGACGCCACCGCATTCTGCGAGTTGTACCAATGCGAGATGCTGGGCTTTTGCGAGCCGGGCCAGGGCGGGGCATTCGTCGAAAGCGGGGCGACCTCGCTGGGCGGAACGCTGCCGGTGAACCTGTCGGGCGGGCTCGTGTCCAAGGGTCATCCGGTCGGTGCGACCGGGCTTTCGATGATCCACGAACTGGTCATGCAACTTCGGGGCGAAGCGGGGCTGCGTCAGTGCAAGGATGCAGACATCGCGCTGGCCGAGAACGGTGGCGGCGTGATCGGGTTCGATGAAGCCGCCTGCTCGATCATCATCCTGCAGCGTGGGCCGGGACGCTGAGGTGCCGGCGCGCTTGCCCTCAGCTTTTCACACCGGTTCGCACGATATTCAGGATGTTGTGCGCGAGGGTCTCAGGCGAATCTCTTCCCTCAGGCAGGTACCAGACGCGGGACCATGCCATCGCGCCCAGCAGCGTCATCTTCATGTACCTGCGGTTGGCGCCGCGCCGCAGTGGCACTGCATCGATCAGCCGGCGGAACACATCCTCATAACGATCGCGTTCCGCGATGAGCTTTTGTCGCACCTCGGGCTCATGCCGGCGCGGCAACTCGCCGAACACGACGTGGATCAGGTCGAAGCCGGCCAGCAGTGCTTTCATGTGCGCGGTGCAGGCGACTTCCAGGGCCTCCCATGGATCCTCGATGCCGACGACCGCCTTCTCGACGCGGTCGACCATCTCGATGGCGCTTTCCTCGAAGATCGAGACAAGGATATGACTCTTGGAGGGGAAGTGGTGGTACAGCGAAGCGGGCTGTACATGGACAAGTTCGGCGATGTCTCGCATCGAAGTGCCGTCATAGCCGCGGGTGGCGAAGAGCTTGGCTGCGGCCTGCAACATGGCCGAACGTTTGTTGACAGGCGCGGGACGCTCGGTGGCTGCGCGCCGCGCCGCTGCTGAAGAAACGGCCTTGACCATCACGCTTTTTTACCCTAGTAACTTATTGAACGTTCGGTAGAACTATAACATGTCACCCGGGTCCACCCATGCACGATGATGACTTGCTCAGCCCTGAAAACCTTCGCAATCCACACCCTTTATTTGGCCGGATGCGCAGGGAACGGCCGGTGCATTGGAACTCGCGCTACCGCGCCTGGATCGTGACGCGGCATGCCGATGTCCTGCGCGGTCTGCGCGATCCGGGGCTGTCGTCCGACCGTGTTGGCGCATTGCTGCAGACTGCAGCGCCCGGGACTGCGGGCCGGCAAGCGCTTGAACTGCTTTCGGGCTGGATGGTCTTCAAGGACCCGCCAGACCACACAAGGCTGCGCAAGCTCGTCAGCAAGAGTTTCACCAGTCGCGCAGTGACTCACATCCAGGGCCGCATCGACGGGATCGTCAGCGAACTACTCGATCGCTGTGAGGCGAAGGGCCGCTTCGACCTGGTGGAGGACATCGCCTTTCCGCTGCCGACCATGGTCATCGCCGAGTTGCTCGGCGCGCCCGTGTCAGATCGGGAGCGCTTTCGCACCTGGTCGGACGAGATCAGCCCGATCGTGTTCGGCAGCTTCGATGCGGCGTCGCGCCGCACGGCTGCCGAGGGTGCGATCCTGAACTTTGCCGATTACTTCAGCCACCTCGTCCGGCGCTACGAAGCAAATCCGTGCGACAACCTGGTCTCTGCGCTGATCGAGGCGCGGGACAGCCGCGATGCCTTGTCGCACGATGAAGTGATCGCGACCTGCATGTTGCTGCTGTTTGCCGGGCATGAAACAACGACCAATCTGATCGGCAATGGCGCTTACCACCTGCTCAGCCATCCCGAACAATTGCAGCGCTTGAAGGCTGACCCTGCGCTCGCCGCGCTGGCCGTCGAAGAATCGCTGCGCTTCGACGGGCCGTCCAAGATCGTCGTGCGCCTGGCGGCGCAACGGCTCGAGTATGGGGATGCGGTGTTCGAGCCGGGCCAGCGTGTGTTTCTGGTGCAGGCCTCGGCCAATCGCGACGACGAGGTTTTTGCGAACCCCGATGAATTCGACATCGGCCGCAGCCCCAACCCGCATATTGGCTTTGGCTTCGGGATTCACTTCTGCCTCGGCGCGCCGCTGGCCCGCAGCGAAGCTCATGCGGTGTTTGCCAGTCTTTTCAAGCGCTTTCCATCCTTGTCGCTGGTGCAGGACGAGGTGGCCTGGGAGCCCGTTCTGCTGAGCCGAGGCATCTTGTCCTTGCCCGTTACTTTTTCTCAATCCAACCAAGGGGTGTTGTCATGACCGCAGTCATTTTCGGGGGATCCAAGGGCATTGGCCGCGAGATCGCCTTGTCCATCGCGTCCCGCCAGCCGGGCGCGACCATCGTGATCAACTATGCGCACGACGACGCAGCAGCGCAGGCTACAGCCGCAGAGATCGGCAAGCGCGGAGCCGTTGCTATGCTGGTCAAGGGCGACATCTCGTCAGCCGAAGGCGCGCTGGATGTCGCGCGGCGCATCCAGGCCCAATGCGAGAGCGTTACTGAAGTGATTCATGCCTCGGTCACCGCCTTTACCGCCCCGGCGCTGACTGTGGACCCGGTGATGTTCAACGAGGCATTGCAGTTGAACGGCATGTCGCTGCTCTATGTGGTGCAGGCTCTGCGGCCGATGTTCCGGGCGGGTACATCGATCGTGTTCCTCTCCAGCAACGGCTCCAAGGTCGCGATCCGCGGCTATATGCCGCTCGGGGCACCCAAGGCGCTGGCCGAATGTCTGGTGCGTTACCTGTCGGTGGAGTTGGCCAAGCTGCAGGTCCGCATCAACATCGTCACGCCCACCGGCCTGCCCACCGACGCCTTCCGCAAGATCGTGCCGGGCGTGGAGGAAGCGCTGGAATTCCAGCGCAAAGCCACGCCGATGGGCCGCAATGCGACCTTCGCCGATGTGAACGAGGCCGTTGCTTTCCTGACATCACCCGCTTCATCATTCATGACGGCGCAGGAACTGGTGCTCGACGGCGGCATGTACACGAGGGCTTGATTGGCGGTGACGAGGGTTGCTGCGGTCTAAGGTTGGCGCTCAGTTTGAGCAAGGGGTTGGACCGATGCGTCACGGAAGGCGCGAAGCACAGCATTGATACGCGTCTGGTAGCCAGTGCCCTGTGACTTGAACCATGCAAGTACATCCTGATCGACGCGCAACGACACAAGAGATTTCGACGGCGCCGGCTGCAACCCCTTGCGGACGATTCCGCGGACGATGTGCTTGACATCGGCTTCGGGATGCTCCGTGGTGGGGGTCCCTGATCTCTCTGGGCTTGTGAGGCGGGCCCAATCAGTCTTGGATTTGCTGGAAGTAGATGTCTGCTTCACGCTTCGTTGCTTTTCGGTAGGAGATGACGCGGATTTCATCTTCGGACTCCGTGTGAACTATCGAAACCGGAACGCCGGCCAGTAAGCCAAGCGTCTCGAACCGCTGTTCCCCATAGTCGAAGCGAGCGTCTTCAAAGGTGTAGGTTGCCCCTTCGAACACTCGAGGCGCGTCGATGAAGTCAAGCCCGTGGTCTTTGAGGTTGATCGCGCGCTTTCGCTCTGACCATGTGAACCGCATGCGCCGATTGTAGCTACATACAGCAGCTACGGCAAGCGCAGGGATTTCCTCGGCGGCCTAAGGAATTGAGCTCGGACCGCATCCGGCGGCAGTCCGAATTGGTACCAGACGGATTTGAATGGCTTGCCCTCACCGCCCGTCAACGCAGGCGACGCCCAAGCGGTGCATCTGCCAGCGCCGAGTTGATCGGCAAACCGATGTCTTTCTTGACTTCCTTGAGCACGATGCTTGAACGCATGTGGGTCACGCCGGGCAACTTGAAGAGGGTGTCGTGCAAGAACCGCTCGTAGTGCTTGATGTCGCTCACCATGACCGTCAGCAGGTAGTCCGAGTTCCCGGTCGTGGAGACACAGCGAACGATGTGCGGGTTGGCCGCCACTGCCGCTTCGAAGCGATTGACCAGGCTCTCGGTGTGCTCGGTCAGATTCGCTTCCACGAGCACGGCGAGGTTCAGCCCGATGCTCGCCGGATCAACAACCGCGGTGTAGCCGCGGATGACGCCGGCCTCTTCCATCTCCTTGATGCGTTTCCAGCATGGGGTGGCAGACAAGCCAACTGCTTCCGACAGTTGTTGCACCGTCTTGCGCGCGTCCCGCTGCAGTTCCTGCAGTATCTGCAGGCTGTAGTGATCAAGAACAACCGATTTTTCCTTCATTGTTCCAACTTATAAGAATGAAAATCTTGAAATTAGGGAAGAGTCTACGTCAGAGGAGAATCATTTACTCTTTGTGAGGAACAACACTGTTCCTCATGAACCAAGCATCCGAGCCCAACCCGATCCAGCGGCCTGACTATCAGCTCAGCGACAACCTCTGGGCCAGCCGCGGCGTGGTCTTCCTCACCGGCACTCAGGCACTCGTGCGCCTGCTGTTGATGCAGCAGCAGAGTGATGCAGCCGCTGGCCTGAAAACCCAGGGCTTCGTGAGTGGCTACCGCGGGTCGCCGCTGGGCATGGTGGACCAGGCGATCTGGAAGGCTGGCGAGCGGTTCTCGAAGTCAGGCGTTCACTTCGTACCCTCGATCAATGAAGAGCTTGCGGCGACGCAGGTGCTGGGCACGCAGCGAGTCGAGTCAGACCCGGACCGAACGACCGACGGCGTATTCGCGATGTGGTACGGCAAGGGCCCGGGTGTTGACCGCGCGGGTGATGCACTGAAGCACGGCAACGCCTTTGGCAGCTCGCCGCATGGCGGTGTGCTGGTCGTGGCGGGAGACGATCACGGCTGCGTATCCTCGTCGATGCCGCACCAGAGCGATCAGGCATTCATGGCCTGGGGCATGCCGGTGCTGCAGCCCGCGGATGTCGCCGAGTGCCTTGAATTCGGGCTGTACGGTTGGGCCCTGTCGCGCTTTTCCGGGGCCTGGGTCGGCATGGCGGCCTTGTCCGAGGTGGTGGAAAGCGGCAACACCGTCGATCTGGACTTGATCAACCAGCGCACGGGCGCATGGGTCGACGCGAACAAGGTTCGCCAACTCACTGGCTATGCGGAGCCAGCCGACGGACTGCACTATCGCTGGCCTGACCTTCCCTCGCTGCGGATCGAGTCTCGAATGGCCGACAAGCTGGCGGCGGTCGCGGCATTCGCGCGCATCAACGCCATCGACCGCGAAATCATCTGCAGCCCGCGGGCCCACGCCGGCATCGTCACCTGCGGAAAGGCCCACCACGACCTGATGGAGGTGCTGCGCCGTCTGGCGATCACACCCGAGCAACTGGCCGAGGCGGGTGTTCGCCTTTACAAGGTGGGGCTGAGCTACCCGATCGAGACGTCCCGGATGCGAGCATTTGCGAGCCAACTCGGCGAGATCCTGGTGATCGAAGAAAAGGGGGCGGCGGTCGAGACCCAATTGCGCTCGCTGTTCTACAACGCGCCGGCTGACCAGCGCCCTGCCATCGTCGGCAAACAGGGGCGCGACGGCCAGCCGATGCTGTCCAGCCTGGGCGAACTGAGGCCTTCTCGACTGATCGAGCTTGTCGCTGCGTGGCTGCGCCACCACTGCGCAGGCAGGCCAGCTTTCGACGACATCCTGCAGCATGTGCGCGACTTCATGCCCCCTGACCTGTTGTCAAACAAGGCCGACAGCGTCAAGCGCCTGCCCTACTTCTGCGCCGGCTGTCCGCACAATGCCAGCACCAAGGTGCCCGAAGGCTCCACTGCGCGTGCCGGCATCGGTTGCCACTTCATGGCGAACTGGATGGACCGAGACACCGCCGGCCTGATCCAGATGGGCGGCGAGGGCGTCGACTGGGTCTCGCACTCACGTTTCACGAGCACGAAGCACATCTTCCAGAACCTTGGAGACGGCACCTACTATCACTCGGGCTACCTGGCCATACGCCAGGCGGTGGCTGCCAAGGCCACCATGACCTACAAGATCCTTTTCAACGATGCGGTGGCGATGACGGGCGGTCAGCCGGTGGACGGCGTCATTTCGGTGGACGCGATCGCAAGGCAGATGGAGAGCGAAGGCGTGAAGCAGGTGGTGGTGGTCAGCGACGACATCACCAAGTACGACTCGCTGAAGCAGCGCTTCCCCGCCGGAACCGCATTTCATGACCGTTCAGAGCTCGATGCCGTGCAGCGGGGCCTGCGCAAGACCAGCGGCGTCACCGTTCTCATCTACGAACAGACCTGTGCCGCGGAAAAGCGCCGCCGTCGCAAGAAGGGCGAATTGGCAGACCCGCCGAAGCGCCTCTTCATCAACGAGGCAGTGTGCGAAGGCTGTGGCGACTGCACGGTACAAAGCAATTGTGTCGCCGTGCTGCCGCTTGAGACGGATCTGGGTCGCAAGCGCAAGATCGACCAGAGCAGTTGCAACAAGGACTACAGCTGCGCCAAGGGCTTCTGCCCCAGCTTTGTGACTGTGCTTGGCGGCCAGCTTCGCAAGCGCGTGGGCTCCTTGGCCGGGGGCTTGCAGGCTTTGCAGGAGTATGTAGCTTCATTGCCGCTGCCTGCGGCGCATCGCTGGGATGCGCCGTACGACCTGCTGGTGACCGGCGTGGGCGGCACTGGCGTGGTCACCGTTGGCGCGGTGATCGCCATGGCGGCGCATCTTGAGGGCAAATGCGCCAGCGTGCTCGACTTCATGGGCTTCGCACAAAAGGGTGGGTCGGTATTGAGCTTTGTGCGCCTGGCCGATATGCCTGAGCGGCTGCATCAAGTACGCATCGATACCCAGCAGGCCGATGCCTTGCTCGCCTGCGACATCGTCGTCGGAGCCTCGCCCGAGGCGCTGCAAACGGTGCGACATGGGCGTACCCGCATCCTTGCCAACCTGCATCAGATTCCGGTGGCCGAATCACTCCGTAATCCGGACGCCAGCCTGCAGATAGAAGGCCTGTTGGCCAAGCTACGGCATGCGGCGGGTGAGGCGCAGGTGCTGACCTTCGACGCTCAGTCCTTGGCCGAGGAATTTCTCGGCGACACCGTGACCAGCAACATCCTTGCATTGGGCTATGCCTGGCAGCTGGGCCTCGTGCCGATCAGCCTGCAGGCTTTGACGCGGGCCATCGAGCTCAATGGCGTTGCCGTTCCGAGCAATCTGGCGGCCTTGTCACTGGGCCGAATTGCGGCAGGCGACCCGGCCGGGCTGCAGGCCTTGCGAGCTGGCGCTTTGCAGCCCGATCAAGAGGCCGAAACGCTTGCCGCATTGATCCAGCGCGGCAAGCAGTTGTTGACGGCTTGGCAGGACGCCAACTGGGCCGCACGTTTCGAAGCCCAGGTGCGCCGCGTCGCGCAAGCGGAGCGTGAACTGCCTGGCGCGGATGAATCACTGCCATTGGCTTGTGCAGCCGCGCGAAGCCTGCTCAAGTTGATGAGCTACAAAGACGAATACGAAGTGGCACGCCTGTACACCGATGGCCAGTTCAAGCGCCAGTTGCAGGCCCAATTCGAAGGGCCGGTTCAATTGGCGTTCCACATGGCGCCGCCCTTGCTGGCCAGAGGACGCGACGGCAGCGCGCCACGCAAAATGGTCTTCGGCGGCTGGATGATGACTGGCCTGCGGGTCCTGGCGCGGTTCAAGTGGCTGCGGGGCACGGCCCTCGATCCCTTCGGGCGCACTGAAGAGCGGCAGATGGAGCGCGAGCTGATCGGCCAGTTCGAGGTCCGGCTCGCCGAGCTGAGCGCCGAGCTCACCGAGCAGAACCGGCCGCTGGCCCTGCAGGTCGCCGCCATCCCGCTGGCCATGCGCGGCTACGGCCATGTGAAGCTCGCGAATGTCGCGCTGGCGCGTGTGCGAGAGGCGGAGTTGCTGAATCGGTTCAGCCCGCAGCGTTACCCGCGCCCGGCAGCCCCAGCCCTTGCCGGGCAGTTTCGCGGTATCGAGATCAAGACTGCGGCCGCCCAGGCCGCCCAAGTCTCCGGGCGTGAATGAAAGGTCGTCGCGGCGCGCGGGCCATCCGAATCCACCCATTCGAGCCGAGCGACACCGCCCACATCGGCGGCAGTCCAGCGTCGCCTTGTGTCTGGCCATCGGCGCAGAACAAAGTTCGATCTGTGCCTCACCTCAGCGCGAGATCCGCGACCACCTGAGCAGCGATCTGCTGACATGCACTCGACAGGCTGATGTCGAGCAAGTCACTCTGCTCATCCATCCAGATCGCCAGGCTGCTGAAAGGGCTGATGTATTCGTATGTTTTCTGAAGCGATCGATCCACCTGAGTCGCAGCGAT
Organism: Burkholderiales bacterium; assembly: GCA_947446685.1. GTDB lineage: Bacteria > Pseudomonadota > Gammaproteobacteria > Burkholderiales > Burkholderiaceae_C > Paucibacter_A. The sequence goes on along the minus strand of CANFIC010000083.1, from coordinate 1,129 downwards.
CCCCGCTTGAGTGACCTTGACTCTCAACACAAAGCGGAGGCGTTCATCCCTTGTGGTGGCTACTTCCAGTTCCTGAAGTTCCACGGTGACCAAGGCCGCCGTGGCTTCAGAGCTGACAGTCCAGTATTTCTGCGCGCGGGCATCAAGATTTCGCTTCAATTCGACCCGCAAGGGATGGGTCTGTTCAATCCGCAGCAGGCGGTCTTTGACCAGGTTGGCCTTCTCACTCGAGAGGATTCCAGTCGCGCCCACTGCCGCGCCGGCTGCGCCGCCTGTGACCATGCCAGTAACGGCGCCGAGCGGAACACAGAGGGCTGCAAATGGCCCACAACTCAAACCCCAAAGTCCACCCACCACAGCGCCGGACCCAATCCCGGCCGACATGCCATCGGCAACTGCAGTGTTCCGGATGTCAATCCTCTCGGGATAGTTCGGGCTGGCTACGACGGCAATCGCAACCGTCTCGCCACTTCGAATCGGCCTGAGAGAAGGCGTTGCCGCGCAGCCGAACAACAGCAGGCAGAACATCAGGATCAATGCTGGTTGGCTGCGCATCGTTGAGTACCTCTTTGCAGGCATTTTCTTACTCCACAAACGGTGGCGCAACACAGCCGTGGGGAGTCTCTTCAAGAAAACAATGCGTGGATGGGTGCGCTGTGTGCGCCGCAGGAAAGGCGCAGCTTGTTCTGAAAATCTAGGTTGGCTCATTAGATGAGCGATCGACTGTTGGCGCTTTTTGGCGAGGTCTCGCGACGTGAAGGCGCCGGATCGTCAGCAGTGGCAGGCAAAGATTAGCGAACTGCAGGATTGCCTGGGGTGCCAGGCAAGAGACTGAATCCGCCCACATTGGCCCCGATTGATACGCCGTTCTTGCCGGCTTGTGCCTGCTAGCGCTGCGATGGGTAGAAGGGGCAACGAGGATGCAGAAGGGCTTTAGATTTTGGACCTGACCCCAGCGCCCAGTGGCGCCGGCGAGAAGCCAAGGGCCGCATGATTGTTGTGCGGTATGCCGACGATATCGTGGCAGGTTTTGAGCTGGAGGCCGATGCAAGACGCTTCTGGGACGAGAGGCTTGAGCGACTCGCGAAATTCGGACTTGAACTGCACCAGGGTAAAACCCGGATGCTGG
>CANFIC010000082.1 GCA_947446685.1 Burkholderiales bacterium | reverse complement strand
ATGGCAGTTCGCCTCCGCTGACGGTAGCGGAAAATACAAGTCGTGAAACTGCTTGGGATCAAGAGCACCCTACGAATTGAAGTGGCGCGATCGAACTGACGGCCGCCCCGCCATGGATGACACTCGTTGAGACTCTTGTCAAAACCTACCTGTGAAGTGTGCGCAGTACCTAAGCACTGCCAGGGCTCGTAAGTCGTTGGTCCCGCCCCCCCACTCGATCAGGGGTAGATGGCAAAGGGGCGCAGGAAAGCAGTAGCGGCGAACAGGAAAAACCTGCCCTGCTACGAGTGGATTCATACACACAATGACCGCCAGCAAGTGCAACGGCTGGCTCAATTGCGCAGCTTGCCGGGCAATCGCTAGTTGTTCAAGAGGCTGGGGGCCGATGATGGCCAAACCGTCAGCCTAGGCATGGAGCACGGGGCGTGCGCGTACCCCCAGTTTTCCCCATTTTTTCCCCACCACAAACGAAAACGGCACCCTAAGGCGCCGCAAGTCGTTGATTCAATTGACTTTCTTGGTGGGCGGTACAGGATTTGAACCTGTGACCCCTGCCGTGTGAAGGCAGTGCTCTACCACTGAGCTAACCGCCCTGAATTTCTTTGCGAAACATCGTTCTGTCCCGGGCAAGCCTTGGATTATGCCATGAGCAATTGCTGGCTGATCAAGCGCCTTGCCAGATTCTTTTACCGCCGCTGGCTTTATCGAGTTCGGCCAAGACCGCAAGATGGGCCTGCTGCTCGGCTTCACTGGCTTGCAGCACCGGCAAGTCAAAGCGGCTGAGATCGACTGCGGCGAGCTTGAATTCGGCCGACTTCGAGCGGTCGCCCGAATCGTCCATCACCAGCGAATCCTGCCCTCGAGTCAGGCGGATATAGACCTCGGCCAGCAACTCGGCGTCGAGCAAAGCACCATGCAAGGTGCGCCCCGAGTTGTCGACCTCGAGGCGCCGGCAGAGCGCGTCGAGCGAGTTGGATTTACCCGGGAACATCTCGCGCGCCATCAGCAAAGTGTCGCGAACGCCGGCCACGATGTCGGTGATCGGCGGGCGCTTCAGGCGGCGCATCTCGGCATTGATGAAGCCGATGTCAAACGGCGCGTTGTGGATCACCAACTCGGCCCCGGCGACGAATTCGAGCAGCGGCTCGATGACCTGGGCAAACAAGGGCTTGGTCGAGAGGAATTGCTCGGTCAGTCCATGCACCCGCAATGCGTCTTCATGGCTGGCGCGCTGAGGGTTGATGTAGAGGTGCAGGTTGTTGCCGGTCAGTTGCCGGTTGACCATCTCGATGCAACCGATTTCGATGATGCGGTCGCCGCCTTCGGCCATCAAGCCGGTGGTCTCGGTGTCGAAAAATATCTGCCGCATCGCTTCAAGCCTTTTTGTTGCGGGCGTAAGCCCAGATCGCCAAACCCACGGCCACCATCGGCAGGCACAACCATTGTCCCTGGCTGAGATTCAATGCGCGAAGGCCAAGGAAGTCGTCGGGCTCGCGGAAATACTCGGCGATGAAACGCAAGATGCCGTAGCCGACCATGAACATGCCCGACACCTGACCAGTCGCACGCGGCTTGCGCGCGTAGAGCCAGAGCAGCACAAAAAGCAACAGGCCTTCACCGAAAAACTGATAAATCTGCGATGGATGCCGCGGCAGCAGCGAGCCTGATTGCGGGAACACCATCGCCCAGGGCAAGCTCGGGTCGGTCGCCCTGCCCCAAAGCTCGCCGTTGATGAAATTACCGACCCGGCCGGCCGCCAGACCTGTGGGCACGCAAGGTGCAATCAGATCGGTGACTTCAAAGAATGTCCGGCCACGCAGCTTGGCGAACAGCGCCATCGCCAGGATCACCCCGAGCAAGCCGCCGTGAAATGCCATGCCGCCCTTCCAGACCGCCAACACTTCAAACAGGTTGTGCAGGTAATAGTCAGGCTTGTAAAACAGTACATAACCAAGCCGCCCGCCCAGCACCACGCCGAGCACACCAAAGAAAAGCAGGTCGTCGACATCGCGCCGGGTCCAGTTCTTCCCCGCGAATTGCGGCTGTGCGATGCGCCGACTGGCCAGCCAGATGAACATGCCGAAAGCGGCCAGATAGGTCAGGCCGTACCAATGCACGGCCAGCGGCCCGAGCTTGATGGCGATCGGGTCAAACTGCGGGTGGACCCACATGGTGGCATTCCTTTTGGACTTGACGAGTCGGCCATCATAGCCAGCCAACGGGCCGCAAGGCCGGTGCGGCGGCGCGACAAAGACCGGTCTGTTTGTCGCCCCGGGCTTGTTCCCCCCTATTGCGCAAATAGAATGCTGGCTGACCCGCAGCGCATATCGCCGCTGCCGCTACTGAACCAGCCCCGAAGGAGAACCCGATGAGCTTCAACCGCCGCAGCAAAACGATCACCGAAGGTGTGGCCCGCGCACCGAATCGCTCGATGTATTACGCCATGGGCTACACGGAGGAGGATTTCTCCAAGCCGATGATCGGCATCGCCAACGGGCATTCGACGATCACGCCCTGCAACTCGGGTCTGCAAGTGCTGGCCGACGCAGCGGTGATTGCCTTGAAGGAAGCCGGCGCCAATCCGCAGACTTTCGGCACGCCGACGATTTCGGACGGCATGGCGATGGGCACCGAAGGCATGAAGTTTTCGCTGGTGTCGCGTGAAGTGATTTCGGACTGCGTCGAAACCTGTGTCGGCGGCCAGTGGATGGATGGCGTGATGGTCATCGGCGGCTGCGACAAGAACATGCCGGGCGGCCTGATGGGCATGCTGCGCGCCAATGTGCCGGCGATTTTTGTTTACGGCGGCACGATCATGCCGGGTCGCTACAAGGGCGAGGACCTGAACATCGTCAGCGTCTTTGAGGCAGTCGGCCAATATTCCGCCGGCAAGATGAGCGAGGAAGATTTCAAGCAAATCGAGAAACTCGCCATTCCGGGCAGCGGCAGTTGCGGCGGCATGTACACGGCCAACACGATGAGTGCCGCTTTCGAAGCGATCGGCATCAGTCTGCCGTTTTCGAGCACCGAAGCGAATGTGCATGAAGAAAAAATCACCTCGACCAAGGAGGCTGCCCGCGTGCTGGTCGAGGCCGTCAAGGCCGACCTGAAGCCGCGCGACATCGTGACGCGCCGGTCGATCGAGAACGCGGTAGCGGTGATCATGGCAACCGGCGGCTCGACCAACGCGGTGCTGCATTTCCTGGCGATCGCGCATGCGGCCGAGGTTGAATGGTCGATCGACGACTTCGAACGGATGCGCCGCAAGATTCCGGTGCTCTGCGATCTGAAGCCGAGCGGCAAATATCTGGCGGTCGATCTGCACCGCGCCGGCGGCATTCCGCAGGTGATGAAAACGCTGTTGAAGGCCGGGCTGCTGCACGGCGACTGCATCACCATCACCGGCAAGACGGTGGCGGAAAACCTGGCGGATATTCCCGATTCGCCACGCGCCGACCAGCTGGTGATCCGTGACATCGACGCGCCGATCTATGCCCAAGGCCATCTGGCGATCCTGCGCGGCAATCTCTCGCCCGAAGGCTGCGTGGCCAAGATCACCGGCTTGAAGAGTCCGGTGATGACAGGCCCGGCGCGGGTCTTCGACGACGAACAATCGGGCTTGGCCGCGATCATGTCCGGCAAGATCGTTGCTGGCGATGTGATGGTGCTGCGTTACCTGGGTCCCAAGGGCGGCCCGGGTATGCCGGAAATGCTGGCGCCGACCGGAGCCTTGGTCGGGCTCGGACTCGGCGAATCAGTGGGTCTGATCACCGATGGCCGGTTCTCGGGCGGTACCTGGGGCATGGTGGTTGGCCATGTGGCGCCTGAAGCCTATGAGGGCGGCGTGATTGCATTGATTCATGAGGGCGACATGATCACCATCGACGCGCACCAGTTGCTGCTCGAACTGCGGGTCAGTGATGCCGAACTGGCGATCCGCAAGGCCGCCTGGAAGCAGCCGGCGCCACGTTATACCCGTGGCGTACTGGCCAAGTTCGCAAAATGCGCGTCCAGCGCCAGTTCCGGCGCAGTGCTGGACAAGTTTGAGTGATCTCGCTTGCGAGATCAGCCAGTGCCGCTTGCGGCGCGGGCCCGCTGCCGCGAAGCGGCAAGGATCAAATTTGCGCTACAAGTTTGAATGATCTCGCTTGCGAGATCAGCTATCGCCGCTTGCGGCGCGGGCCCGCTGCCGCGCAGCGGCAAGGATCAAATTTGCGCCACAAGTTTGAGTGATCTCGCTTGCGCTACAAGTTCGACTGAACGGCTGACGCTACCGCGCCCAAGTGCAGTTCGTGTCCAGCTTAAATCCTGCAAACCAAGCTGCCGGCGAGCCGGCGGAAAAAGGAAAATCATGAAATCTTCGATTCAACTGATTGCCACCCTGGCTGCTGTGCTGCTGAGCCCCAATGTCTTCGCCAATGCTGATCTGGCCATGAAGAAGAACTGCATGGCCTGCCATGCCGTCGACAAGAAACTGGTGGGGCCGGCTTACAAGGCTGTCGCGGCCAAATACGTCAATGACAAAGACGCGGCGAATCGCCTGGCAGAAAAAATCATCAAGGGTGGCTCAGGCGCATGGGGACCGGTGCCCATGCCTGCCAATGCTCAGGTCAATCCAGCCGAAGCCAAGCAATTGGCGCAATGGATCTTGACGGTGAAATGACCGCTGCGCCTGACTGCAGGATCATCCGTAGCCCGCCATGAGACCGCAGGTCGGAATGCGGGAATTTTGAGCTTCCGAGAAATAATTTTTTCTTACAACGACAGCCAGTTATATTACTTATACAAAGTAATAGTTTAACTATATTGAGCGCATTTGACGGCGCCGAAAATGACCCAAAGGCCCAACTTCAGGCTGTTTCTCGCACGGAAATTCCACCCATCCCGGTTCTGGTGATCCCGTGACTTCGCTGCGCGAAGTCAGTGATCCCCGAACCCGGCGACCGCCTCCGGCGTGCGTGCCGGTTACCCGACACGCCTCTCTATCAGTTGGTCTCCGCCAACTGATCGAGAATCGCCGGGTTCTCCAAAGTACTGGTGTCTTGGGTGATGGCTTCGCCTTTGGCGACGGAGCGGAGCAGGCGGCGCATGATCTTGCCGCTGCGGGTCTTGGGTAGGTTGTCGCCGAAACGGATGTCCTTGGGCTTGGCAATCGGGCCGATTTCCTTGGCGACCCAGTTGCGCAGCACGGTGGCGATGCGTTTGGCTTCGTCGCCGGTCGGGCGCGGGCCTTTCAGCACGACAAAGGCGCAAATCGCTTCACCCGTCGTGTCATCAGGACGACCGACCACAGCAGCTTCAGCGACCAGTTCGGTACAGCTGACCAGAGCCGACTCGATTTCCATCGTGCCCATGCGGTGGCCGCTGACATTCAAGACATCGTCGATGCGGCCGGTGATGGTGAAGTAGCCGGTATCGGCGTCGCGGATTGCGCCGTCGCCTGCCAGGTAATAGCCCTTCAGCTCATCCGGGTAGTAGCTCTTCTTGAAACGCTCCGGATCACCATAGATGTTGCGGATCATCGAAGGCCAGGGCTTTTTCACCACCAGAATGCCGCCCTGCCCGTTCGGTACATCGTTGCCCATCTCGTCGACGATGGCCACGGTGATACCAGGGAAAGGCAGCGTGCAGGAACCCGGCACCAGCGGTGTGGCGCCCGGCAGCGGTGTGATCATGTGGCCACCGGTCTCAGTCTGCCAGAAGGTGTCGACGATCGGGCAGCGGCCGCCGCCGATATGCAGGTGGTACCACTCCCAGGCTGCAGGATTGATTGGCTCGCCGACCGATCCGAGCAAGCGCAGCGAGCTCAGGTCGGAGCGATCCGGATGAACGGCTTGATTGCTTTCCGCCGCCTTGATCAAGGAACGGATGGCTGTCGGTGCGGTGTAGAAAATCGAGACCTTGTGCTTCTCGATCGTCTTCCAGAAGCGGCCGGCGTCCGGGTAGGTCGGCACGCCTTCGAAGACGATCTCGGTGCCGCCCAGTGCCAAAGGTCCATAGGTGATGTAGCTGTGGCCGGTAACCCAGCCGATGTCGGCCGTGCACCAGAACACATCATCCGGCTTCAAATCGAAGGTCCACTTGGTCGTCAACGCAGCATGCAGCAGATAGCCGCCGGTGCTGTGCTGCACGCCCTTGGGCTTGCCGGTCGAACCCGAGGTGTAGAGCAGGAACAAAGGATGTTCGGCTTCGACCCATTCAGGCTCACAAACACTCGACTGACCCGCAGTCACATCGTGCAGCCAATGGTCGCGGCCATCGACCCAGCCGATCTTGCCGCCGGTGCGTTTGTAAACGATCACGTCCTTCAGGCTCGGGCAAGCGTCATCGGCCAGCGCTTCATCGACGATCGCTTTCAGGGGCAGCGCCTTGCCGCCACGCAGTTGCTCGTCGGCGGTGATCACCATCACCGCGCCGGCATCCTGCACGCGGTCGCGCAAGCTGCTGGCCGAAAAACCGCCAAAGACCACCGAGTGGATCGCACCAATACGCGCGCAGGCCTGCATTGCGGCCACGCCCTCGACCGACATCGACATATAGATGACGACACGGTCGCCCTTCTTGACGCCGCGGCTGCGCAAGGCGTTGGCCAACTGGGCCACCCTTGCCAACATCTGGCTATAACTGACCTTGGTGACGCTGCCGTCGTCGGCCTCGAAGATGATCGCGGTCTTGTCGCCCAGGCCGGCCTCGACATGACGGTCCAGGCAGTTGTACGAAGCGTTCAGGCGGCCATCCTCGAACCATTTGAAGAACGGTGCATCACTGTCGTTCAAGACCTTGGTGAACGGCGTCTGCCAGCTCAGGAACTCGCGCGCCAGCCTGGCCCAATAACCCTGGTAATCAGCCTCTGACTCGGCCACCAAGGCCTGGTAAGCGGGCATGCCCTTGATATGGGCTTGCTCTTGCCATTCCTGGCTGGGCAGGTAGATATGGGTCTCACTCATGGTCTCGTCTCCTCTGATGGGCCGAATTGCGGATTTGCAAATATTACCGGATGTGACTGTGACGCCTGTCTCTGACGAAGCGCTTACTCATGCGCAAGTAGATCGACTAAACCAGCAATTCCACACAATTCGGATGGCCGAGAAAGCCCTCAGGGCTGGCACTGCGCCCATATGCACCCGATTGGAAGACCACAACCAGGTCGCCGACTTCAGCAATCGGCAGCTCGATCCGGTCGGCCAGCAAGTCCAACGGTGTACACAATGGCCCGACAACCGAGGCTGATTCACGCGCCGACTCACCGGCTTTGTTGCCGATCGTCACCGGATAGTTCTTGCGGATCACCTGGCCAAAATTGCCGGACGCCGCCAGATGATGATTGAGTCCACCATCAGCCACCAGGTAGAGCTGACCCCGCGACATCTTGCGGTCGATGATGCGCGTGACATAAACACCGGCCTCCGCCACCAGATAGCGACCCAGCTCGATCACGAGGCCCGCCTGCGGCAACTCAGACGAAGCACGATCGATCAGGCGCTGCAGATTGTCTGCAATCGGCGCCAGATCGAGCCGCTGTTCCCCAGGAAAATAGGGAATGCCGAAACCACCACCGAGGTTCAGGAACTTGACCGGCGAAGGTGCATGCTCAGCCAGTCGCAAGGCCAAATGATAGGACTTGGCCTGGGCTTCGCAGATCGCCTCGGCGCGCAGATTCTGCGAGCCGGCGAACAGATGGAAGCCCTCGAAAGCCAGACCGAGGCGGCCGATCCAGGCCAGGTTCTTGGGTATCTGCTCGGCGTCGATACCGAACTGCTTGGGGCCGCCACCCATCTTCATGCCCGAACCTTTCAGCTCAAAGTCAGGATTGACCCGCAAAGCCACACGCGCGGGCAGCCCCAATTCCTGCGAGGCTGATGCCAGCACCGGCAGCTCGCGCGGTGATTCAACATTGATCAACACCCCGGCCGCAACCGCTTGCAGCAGTTCGACATCGCGCTTGCCCGGGCCGGCAAAGCTGATTTCCTGCGGGTCCGCGCCAGCATTGAGCGCCAGTTTCATCTCGCCGGCCGATGCCACATCGATGCCGTCGACCAGACCGGCCATCATCCCGACAAGGGCTGGCATCGGATTGGCTTTCATCGCGTAATGCAGCTTCAACTGCGCCGGCATCGCCTGACGCAACTGCGCCACGCGGGTTCTCAACAGCCCGCGGTCATAAGCGTAAAAAGGCGTCTGCCCGGCACGTATCGCCAGGATCGAGAGCTTTTGCCCCCCAACCAGCAGTTCGCCGTCCCGCCGTTCGAACTGCGACATTGCGGCATGTACCGGCTTGCTGGCGATGGCATCGATCATGGCTGACGCTCCAGCCAGTCAGCCGCCAGCAGCTTGCGGTCGATCTTGCCGTTCGGGTTACGCGGCAAGGGTCCTGGCTGAAGTTCGATGCCCGCTGGCAGCATATAGGCGGGCATCAGCTGCCGGCATTGCGATTGCAAGGCCTCCAGATCGATGCGTGACTCGCCAGCCGGTGCGGTGGCAATCACCTGGATGACCTGGCCCAGCGTTGGATGATCAACACCGAAGGCCACGCATTCGCCGACCAACCGGGTTGCGTAGAGGACCTCTTCGACTTCGGTCGGGCTGACGCGGTAGCCCGAGGTCTTCATCATCTCGTCGCGCCGACCGATGAAATACAGAAAACCTTCAATGTCCCGGCGCACGGTATCGCCGGAAAAGACCGCATATTCGGGCAATTGCAGCCCACCGGGCCGGGCCGCTTGCGGCAGCAGCTTGAAGCGCTCGGCCGTCTTTTCGGCGTCATTCCAATAACCGCTGGCGACCAGCGGGCCGCGGTGTACCAGCTCGCCCGGCTCGTCAACAGCGCAGGCACTGCCGTCCTCGCGCAGCACCAGGATCTCGGCATTCGGTATCGCCTTGCCGATCGAATCGGGCCGCCGGTCGACTTCTTCGGGCGGCAGATAGGTTGAGCGGAATGCTTCGGTCAGGCCATACATCAGATAGGGCTTGGCAGCGGGCAATTGCTGGCGCAGCAAACTCAGCGTCTCGCGCGGCATGCGCCCGCCGGTATTGGCGAAATAGCGCAGATGCTGATGGGCAGCCGCCGGCCAGCGCAGCTGCGCCAACTGGATGAAGAGCGGCGGCACGCCGGTCAGACCAGTGACATGCTCGCGCTCGATCGCATGGAGCACATCGCGCGGCAATAGATAGTTCAAGAGCACCACCGACGCGCCGCTATGGAACGCGGTGGTCAGCTGACTGAATCCGGCATCAAAAGACAAGGGCAAGGCGGCCAGCAGGATGTCGTCAGGCCGGTTCTGCAAATAGGAGGCCACGCTCTTGGCACCGGCAACCAGATTGCGGTGCGACAGCACCACGCCCTTGGGCTGGCCGGTGCTACCTGAGGTATAGAGAATGGCCGCGATGTCGGAGTCGATCAGTCGCGGGCCGCTGACAGGCTGTGCATCGAGCAACTGGCCCCAGCGCAACAAATTGACGCCAGTGAACGCGGCCATCGGCTCGGGTTCATCGGTCAGGACGATATGGCGCAATGCCGGGCATGAAGCGAGCGTGGCATGCAGCAAAGCCAGCCGCCCCGGCGTTGTCACCAGTACCTTCACGTCGCAGTCGCGCAGGATGAAGCTGACTTGCTCGCTCTTGAGCAGTGGATTGATCGGCACGAATGCGAGCCCGGCCGCCGTGGCGCCGAAGCTGGCGATGACGGTCTCCGGGCGCTTTTCAAGGTAGATCGCAAGGCGCTCGCCGCGCTGCAGTCCGATTGCTGCCAAGCCGGCGGCCAGGCCATCGATCGAGGCCTGCAGTCCGGCGTAGCTGAGACGCTGGTCGGCATATTTCAGCGCCACCTGATCGGGGCGTCGATCGGCCTGGCGCAGCGGCAACTCGTGCAGGAATACCGAATCATGGTGCAGGCGGGTGGCAGTCATTGGGATCGAGGCTTGGGTTCTGGGCAGGCAAATGGCATCGCGACAGCGCCACGATTCGACGTCTCAGCGTAAGCGAAAGCCCGGCAAATCAATGCACAAAACGCCCCGGGGATGAGGGGCCCCATTGACTATGTGCAAGCGATTGCCGCCCTTACCATCGATTCCGCAACTGACCTGAAGACAAGTCTGGATCGAATGAAACCAAACCACAGCATGGACATCGCAACGCAGGTTCTGCGCATCGTCGACGAGGTTCTGAGCCTGAACGGGCGCAGCGCCGGCTTCACGCGCAACACGCTGCTGCTCGGCGCCCTGCCGGAACTCGACTCGATGGCCGTCATCAGTCTACTGAGCGCTTTTGAAGACCGTCTGGGGCTGTTGATCGACGACGACGACATCGACGGTGCGACCTTTGCCAACGTCGGCAGCCTGACCGATTTTGTAACGGCCAGGCTGATGCCATTGCCCGCGCAATGAACGCTTTCTTCCTCGATGCGGCCGCAGGAGGCCAGCGTTTGTGCTTGTTCCACCGCGCTCAAGGCCAGCAAGTGAGGGGACGAATCGTCTACGTTCACCCATTCGCTGAAGAGATGAACAAGTCCCGCGGCATGGCTGCCTTGCAGGCGCGCGCCTTCGCCGCAGCGGGATTCAGCGTGCTGCAGATCGACTTGCGCGGCTGTGGCGACAGTTCCGACGCCTTTGGCCAAGCCTCCTGGCAGGACTGGGTCGAGGACGTGATCAGCGCCTGCCGCTGGCTCGGTCAAGTCGACGCCCTGCACCGGGCGGCTCCACTCTGGCTTTGGGGTCTGCGAGCCGGCTGTCTGGTCGCGGCCGAGGCTGCGGCGCAACTCGACGAAATCTGCAATTTTTGTTTCTGGCAAGCGGCCGTATCAGGCAAACAAGCCTTGCAGCAGTTCCTGCGGCTGAAGCTTGCCGCTGACCTGCAGACTGCGGGCAGCAAAGGCTTGATGAAACAGCTGCAACAGGATCTGGCCGAGGGTAAATCGGTCGAGGTCGCCGGCTATCAGCTGAACCCGGCAATGGCCGAAGGCCTGGCTGCTGCGACGCTCTTGCCTAATTCCGGCGGGCAGCTTGACTGGTTCGAGCTCAGCGCCAACGGCGGCATCACGTTGACAGGCGCGCAGGCCTTGGCGGGTTGGACCGGCAGCGCTTGCCGCAGCCATGTGGTGCAAGGGCCGGCGTTCTGGCAAACCAGCGAAATCGAGCAAGCACCAGAACTGATTGCTGCCACAACCGCCGCGCTGCTGGCCGCTGCTGTCAGCCTGCCCGAAGCAGCAATGGCATGAGCTACACCGAATCAATCGTGCAATTCGATTGCGCAGGCGAGTCGCTGCTGGGCATCATTGCGGCTCCGGCCAAGGGCCAGACCGCACCGATCGGCGTCGTGATCGTCGTCGGTGGCCCGCAATACCGGGCGGGCAGTCACCGCATGTTCACTTTGCTGGCCCGCTCCTTGGCCGCTGCAGGCTACACCGCGCTGCGTTTCGACTACCGCGGCATGGGCGACAGCGAGGGTGAGCCGCGCGACTTTGAAAGCATCAGCCAGGACATCGGTGCAGCTGTCGATGCGCTGATGGCGCAATCCTCCAAGCTCAAGGAAGCAATGCTCTGGGGTTTGTGCGATGGCGCATCGGCCGCCTTGCTTGACGTACGGTCAAGGCCGGATGCTCGCTTGACCGGACTGTTCCTGATCAACCCCTGGGTGCGCTCGCAAGCAGGCCTGGCAAAAGCCCATGTCAAACATTATTACGGCCGCAGGCTGATGCAGGCCGAATTCTGGTCGAAGCTGATGCAAGGCAAAGTTGGCAGTCATGCACTGGTCGGGCTGGCGCGCAACGCGTCGATGGCCTGGCGGAGCCGGCCGGCAGCAGCGGACCAGAAAGGCTCGTTCCAGGAACTCATGGTGCAGGGACTGTTGGGATTTCGCGGTACGGTGACCTTGGTCCTCAGCGAACGCGATTTGGTTGCCAAGGAATTCATCGAACAGAACAAGACCGATGCGCAATGGCGCCGAGCCATGCAGATGCCGAACCTCAAGCGCATCGACTTTGCTGGCGCTGACCATATATTTTCCCGAGCACAGGACCACAACGCATTGGTGGCTTTGACCTTGCGCCAACTGAAGCAGAACGCCATGGCGGAAGTCCTGTGAAGCTGAAACCATTGCCTGCCTGGCAACTCGCGTTTGCCTGCTT
>CANFIC010000081.1 GCA_947446685.1 Burkholderiales bacterium | reverse complement strand
TCGTCGAACTGGAGTGGTAGTTCAGTTGGTTAGAATACCGGCCTGTCACGCCGGGGGTCGCGGGTTCGAGTCCCGTCCACTCCGCCAAAGTTTCAAGGCACAGTATGACGCTGTGTTTAATATTGTGAATTATTTGCGCAGCAGCGGTATGGGCTGAGGCAATGAACGGCCAAGCGATTGGCCGTTTTCAATTGCCAGGCAAGATTTGGTGCATTGAAGGTTTTGTCCCCTTCGTCTAGAGGCCTAGGACACCACCCTTTCACGGTGGCTACAGGGGTTCGAATCCCCTAGGGGACGCCAGTTTCGGCAGCATTATTTTTATGCTGTCGTATTGATGGCAAGAGTTAGTTTTATTCGATGGGTGTATACTCGTCGAACTGGAGTGGTAGTTCAGTTGGTTAGAATACCGGCCTGTCACGCCGGGGGTCGCGGGTTCGAGTCCCGTCCACTCCGCCAATATCAGCAAGCCCTGGAAACTTTGTTCCCAGGGCTTGTTTCGTTTCAGGGTATCTATGCAATCTCGGGTTGTAAGCCAGAGACAATTACAGGGGCGCAAAAAAGGGCCCCGCAGGACCCTTGGTGTTGAATCGGACTGATCGCTCAGTCGCGGTCGCCGCCAAAGATGCCCAGCAGAGCCAGCAATGACTGGAACACGTTGTAGATGTCCAGATAAATCGCCAACGTGGCCGAGATGTAGTTGGTTTCACCACCGTCGATGACGCGCTTGATGTCGTACAGCATGAAGGCCGAGAACACGGCCATCGACAGGGCCAGCATCGTCAGCATCAGCGCCGATGACTGCAGGAAGATGTTGGCAATGCCGACGACCATCAGGATGACCGCGCCGACGAACAGGAATTTGCCCATGCCGGAGAGATCGCGCTTGATCACGGTTGCCATGCTGGCCATGGCAAAGAAAATCGCTCCGGTGCCACCGAAGGCCGTCATGATCAGGCTACCGCCGTTGCGGAACATCAGGATATGCGTCAGCATGCGCGACAGCATCAAACCCATGAAGAAGGTGAAGGCGAGCAGGGCGTAGACGCCGGTGCTGCTGTCTTTGTTCTTTTCGACCAGATACATCAGGCCAAAGGCGCCACCCAGGAACACCAGCATGCTCATGCCTGCGCCCATCGTTGCCATGATGCCGGTCGAGACGCCAACCCAGGCTCCCAGCACGGTCGGCAGCATCGACACGGCCAGTAGCCAGTAGGTATTGCGCAGCACGCGCTGGCTGTCCAAGCTCAGACCATTGCTGACCGAGGTGTCATATTGCGTGTTCAGGCTATCGTTCATAAATCCTCCAAAGAAATCGAAGTCAGAAAGTGACCAAGGACCCGGACGCAACTGTAACGTTATTTACAGCAGGCTTCCACCATCCAATCAAGGCGCCGGCTGACAGTTTTGCTTTAAGGCATCGCAATCCCCACCACTCACCCAGCTAAAGTGCGGCTTTGAGCGGAAATTTCAAGCACATGAAGCAAAAACCATATCTGACCCTTGATGACAGCAGGCGTATCGCCGCTGCAGCAGAAGCTGAAGCGCTGGCGAATCATTGGGCGGTCTGTATTGCCATCGTCGACGATGGTGGGCATCTGCTTTGGTTGCAGCGGCTCGATGGCGCAGCACCAGTCGCAGCGCATATCGCACCGGCCAAAGCGCATGCCGCCGCCATGGGTCGGCGTGAATCGAAGGTCTACGAGGACATGATCAACCAGGGTCGCATGTCATTCCTGAGTGCGCCGGGCTTGAGCGGGCTGCTTGAAGGTGGTTTGCCTATCATGGTTGAAGGTGTTTGCGTCGGTGCTGTCGGCGTCAGTGGTGTCAAATCCGGTGAGGATGCCCAGATCGCAAGGGCTGGCATTACAGCATTGGGCTGAACCCGGACTTCGATCATCAGCCCGGATTCGGTAAGCCGGATCCGGGTTTTTTTGCGTCCTTCAGCAATGGCCCGGGGTCAGTCCAAGCTGCAAAATCAACCTCGTCGGTTATACTCGACAGGTTTACCCGCAACCCAAAGCGTCCAGCGAAGCTGATCAAAGTTTCACACCTGATCGAGGCGTCTCGTCAACTGTTTGACTTGAGGTCCGGCATCGCTGGGTTTGCTCAATACCGGAGTTCCCGTGCTGCCAGAACTGCTCAAATCCCCTAAAGCGATACTTGCCCTGGCAGACGGCACGGTCTTCAAAGGCAGCTCGATCGGTGCAGTCGGTCAGACTGTCGGCGAGCTGGTGTTCAACACTGCCATGACCGGCTATCAGGAAATCCTTACCGATCCGAGCTATTGCCGCCAGATCGTGACCCTGACCTACCCGCATATCGGCAACTACGGCATCAACGACGAGGATGTCGAGGCCGAAAAGATCCATGTCGCCGGCTTGATCATCAAAGAGCCGCCGATCCTAGATTCCAATTTCCGCAAGACCCGAAGCCTGGTGCAATATCTTGTCGATGAGGGCAAGGTGGCGATTGCCGACATCGACACAAGGCGCTTGACAAGAGTCTTGCGCACCAGCGGCGCGCAGAACGGCTGCATCATGGCCCTGACCCTTGGCGAGCCGATCACCGATGCGCTGATTGCCAGCGCCATCGCCGCAGCCCAGGCTGCGCCCAGCATGGCCGGTCTCGACCTTGCCAAGGTGGTCAGCCGGACCGAACGCTGCGAATGGACCGAAACCGAATGGACGCTCGGCAGCGGTTACGGACAGCAGGTCCAGCCTCGTTTTCATGTCGTGGCCTATGACTTCGGGGTCAAGAGCAACATCCTGCGCATGCTGGCCTCGCGCGGATGCAGGATCACGGTGGTACCGGCGCAGACCAGCGCGGCTGAAGTTCTGGCGCTGCAGCCTGATGGCGTGTTCCTGTCGAACGGGCCCGGAGATCCCCAGCCTTGTGACTACGCGATCAAGGCTGCCGCTGAATTGATGGACTCCGGCATCCCGACTTTTGGCATCTGCCTGGGGCATCAGATCATGGCGCTGGCTTCCGGGGCCAAGACCTTCAAGATGAAGTTCGGTCACCATGGCGCCAACCATCCGGTCAAGGATCTCGATAGCGGGCGGGTCAGTATCACCAGCCAGAACCATGGCTTTGCGGTCGATGCAGCCAGTTTGCCGGCCAATCTGCGTCCAACCCATGTCAGCCTGTTCGATGGCACTTTGCAAGGTCTCGAGCGCACCGACAAACCGGCTTTCTGCTTCCAGGGTCATCCTGAAGCGAGCCCGGGTCCGCACGACATCGCTTATTTGTTTGACCGCTTTATCGGTTTGATGGCCAAGGCCTGAGCCCGGATCTGACTGAGACAAGACATGCCAAAACGTACTGACATCAAAAGCGTATTGATCATCGGCGCCGGCCCCATCATCATCGGCCAGGCCTGCGAATTCGACTATTCCGGCGCCCAGGCCTGCAAAGCATTGCGTGAGGAGGGCTACAAGGTCATCCTGGTCAATAGCAATCCGGCCACGATCATGACTGACCCGGACACGGCGGACGTCACCTATATCGAGCCGATCACCTGGCAGGTGGTCGAAAAGATCATTGCCAAGGAGCGGTTGGCCTTTCCGGACGACAAGATGGCATTGCTGCCGACCATGGGCGGGCAAACGGCCTTGAACTGCGCGCTCGAATTGCACAAGTTCGGCGTGCTGGCCAAGTACGACGTCGAGATGATCGGTGCCAACGAGCAGGCGATCGAGAAGGCCGAAGACCGCCTGAAGTTCAAGGACGCAATGACCAAAATTGGCCTCGATTCGGCCAGGTCGGGCATAGCGCACAACATGGAAGAGGCGCTTGCGGTGCAAAAGAGCATCCGTGCCCAGATCGGCGGCACCGGTTTTCCGATGGTCATCCGGCCGAGTTTTACGCTCGGCGGCAGCGGCGGCGGCATCGCCTACAACCCGGAAGAGTTCGAAGAGATCTGCAAGCGCGGCATTGATCTGTCGCCGACCAGCGAGTTGCTGATCGAGGAATCCCTGATCGGCTGGAAAGAATACGAGATGGAAGTCGTCCGCGACAGCGCCGACAATTGCATCATCGTCTGCTCGATCGAGAATCTTGACCCGATGGGCGTGCATACCGGGGACTCGATCACCGTGGCGCCGGCGCAGACGCTGACCGACAAGGAGTACCAGTTGCTGCGCAATGCGTCAATCGCGATTCTGCGCGAAATCGGCGTCGACACGGGCGGCTCCAATGTGCAGTTTTCGATCAACCCGGTCAACGGCCGGATGACGGTGATCGAGATGAACCCGCGCGTCTCGCGCTCCAGTGCGCTGGCATCAAAGGCCACCGGTTTTCCGATCGCCAAGATCGCTGCCAAGCTGGCAGTCGGCTATACGCTCGACGAGTTGCGCAACGACATCACAGGCGGAACCACACCGGCCTCGTTCGAACCTTCGATCGACTATGTGGTCACCAAGATTCCGCGCTTTGCCTTCGAGAAGTTTCCGATGGCCGATTCACGCTTGACCACACAGATGAAATCGGTCGGTGAGGTGATGGCGATCGGGCGCACCTTCCAGGAAAGTTTCCAGAAGGCCTTGCGCGGCCTCGAGACCGGCATCGATGGCTTGACCGAGAGGACTACCTGTCTGCCATCGGATCGGGATGAAATCATCCAGGAAATTGGCGAGCCCGGCCCGGAGCGGATCCTGTTCGTCGCAGATGCTTTCCGCATCGGCATGAGCTTGGCTGAAGTGTTCGAAGAAACCGCGATCGATCCCTGGTTCCTGGCTCAAATCGAGCAGCTGATCAAGATCGAGCAGTCACTGGCCGGGCGCAAACTCAACGAATTGAGCAGTGACGAATTGCGCTTGCTGAAGAAAAAAGGCTTTTCCGACCTGCGCCTGGCCAAATTGCTACAGACGACCCAGCAGGTGGTGCGCCAAACGCGTTGGGCCGCGGGTGTGCGACCAGTCTACAAGCGGGTTGATACCTGCGCTGCCGAGTTCGCGACCGAAACGGCCTACTTGTATTCGACCTATGAAGAGGAATGCGAAGCCGAGCCGACGAACCGGAAGAAGATCATGGTGCTGGGTGGCGGACCGAACCGGATTGGCCAGGGCATCGAGTTCGACTATTGCTGCGTCCACGCCTCGCTGGCGATGCGCGAAGACGGCTATGAAACCATCATGGTCAACTGCAATCCTGAAACTGTCTCCACCGACTACGACACCTCGGATCGCCTTTATTTCGAGCCGGTGACGCTCGAAGACGTGCTGGAAATCTACGAGAAAGAGCGCCCGGTTGGCGTGATCGTCCAATATGGCGGGCAGACGCCTTTGAAGCTGGCGCTCGATCTGGAAGCCAATGGCGTACCGATCATCGGCACCTCACCCGACAGCATCGACATGGCCGAGGACCGCGAGCGCTTTCAGAAGCTTTTGCACAGCCTGGGCCTGAAACAACCGCCGAACCGTACCGCCCGCACCGAAGAGGCGGCGCTGCAAGCTGCCCATGAGATCGGGTACCCCTTGGTTGTTCGCCCGAGCTATGTGCTGGGTGGCCGGGCGATGGAAATCGTCCATGGCGACAAGGATCTAGAACGCTATATGCGCGAGGCGATGCGGGTCTCCGAGAAATCGCCTGTGCTGCTTGACCGTTTTCTCGAAGATGCGGTTGAAGTCGACGCGGATTGCATCTGCGACGGCGAAGAGGTGATGATCGGCGCGATCATGGAGCATATCGAAGCCGCTGGTATCCACTCTGGAGATTCAGCTTGCTCATTGCCCCCGTACACCTTGTCCAAGGCCTTGCAGGATGAATTGCGGCGCCAGACAGCCGAGATGGCGCGTGCCTTGAAGGTCGTCGGCTTGATGAACGTGCAGTTTGCCATTCAGGGCGATGTGACTGGTCCATTGGAGGGCGCCACGGTCTATGTGCTGGAAGTCAATCCCCGCGCTTCGCGCACCGTGCCCTTTGTGTCGAAAGCTACCGGACAGCAACTGGCCAAGATCGCCGCGCGCTGTATGGCGGGCCAGAAGCTGAAAGATCAGCGGGATGCCAAGGGACGTGTACCTGCCGAGGTCATCCCGCCTTATTTCAGCGTCAAGGAAGCGGTTTTCCCGTTCAACAAGTTCCCCGGCGTCGACCCCATCCTGAGCCCGGAGATGCGATCGACTGGCGAAGTAATGGGCGCTGCGCGTACTTTCGGCGAAGCGATGCTGAAAAGCCAGCTTGGCGCTGGTTCACGACTGCCGCGCCAGGGCAATGTCCTGATCACGGTGAAGAACGGCGACAAACTGCGTGCCGTGGCTGTGGCGCGTGATCTGCATGCGCTCGGTTTTGGCGTGGTCGCGACCAAGGGTACGGCTGCAGCGATTGCCGAGGTGGGTGTGCCGGTGCGGGTGGTGAACAAGATCAAGGATGGTCGCCCGCATATCGTCGACATGGTCAAAGGCGGAGAAATTCAGTTGGTCTTCACGACCGTCGATGAGACCCGACTGGCCATTGCAGACAGCCGCTACATCCGCCAAGCCGCTTTGGCTGCCCGGGTGACTTATTACACGACCATGGCAGGCTGTGAGGCAGCAGTCGAGGGCATGAAGCATCAGGACGGGTTGCTGGTGCAATCCCTGCAAGAATTGCACGCCGAACTGAATTAAAATCTCACTCCATCAGATTCCGCCGCAGCGGCTCGGGTATTCCTGAGCGGTTGCGGCGGATTCATTTTGTCTCTCAAGGTTCGACCATGACCACGATTCCACTGACCACGCGCGGCGCTGAAAAGCTCAAATCTGAATTGCATCGGCTGAAGACGGTCGAGCGGCATGCCGTGATCAAGGCCATTTCCGAGGCTCGCGCCCAAGGCGACCTGTCCGAGAATGCCGAATACGAAGCTGCCAAGGACAAGCAGGGCTTCATCGAAGGCCGCATCCTCGAGATCGAGAGCAAGCTCGCTGCGGCCCAGATCATTGAGCCGTCCAGTGTCGATGCAGGTGGCCGCATCGTCTTTGGCACCACGGTCGGGTTGGAGGAAGAGGCCAGCGGTGCCGAAGTGACTTACCAGATCGTCGGTGATGATGAGGCTGATCTGAAGCTTGGCCTGATCTCGATCAGCTCGCCCATTGCGCGAGCCCTGATCGGCAAGGAAGCTGGCGATATTGCTGAAGTGCGCGCTCCTGGCGGCATCAAGCGCTACGAGATCGTCGAGGTCCGCTACGTTTAAGACAGCCACGCTCGAGCGCCTGCGCGGCTTGCTGGCAGCGCTCTGGGGTGGCCAGTTGCTTTGTCTGGCATTGCTGGCAGCGCCGAGTGCGTTTGCGGTACTCGAGCGCAGCCAGGCGGGGTTGCTGGTCGGGCGGGTCTTCGCGCAAGATGCCTACGCCAGCCTGCTATTGGCTTTATTGCTGATGCTGGTCGAGCGGCGTCTCGCCCGAGAAGGGCAGAGTCAGATTTTCTCTGCGGCCATGCTGCTGCCCGCAGCCGCCTTGTTCTGTACTTTGGCCGGATATTTTGCCTTGCAGCCATTGCTCGACGCTGCACGGACAGGGCAGGGTCCATTGTCATTCATGACCCTGCACCTGCTGAGCATGGTGTTTTTTGTCCTCAAAGCCCTTTTCGTGCTGGCGCTTGCATGGCGCTGCAGCAAGAACTGAAGCCTTGATCAATCAGTCTTGGGCAGACTTCTTGACGCTGGTCAGGCGACGTCGGGCGCGCTTGATCTCGCCACCTTGGGCAACTCGCTCATTGCCGAGGATACGCAGCTTGTTGACCTGTGGTCTATGGTTGCCGCTCTTGGAAAATTTGACGATCTTGACAACGCGCGGACTGAGTTTGTTGTCCTTGCGCTCGGCGTCTTCCTTGTCAGGTATCGGCCGCCACAGCACCAGCAACTTGCCGATATGCTGGATCGGCGCGGCACTGAGATCGTCGCTGAGCGAGGCAAAGACAGCCTCGCGGTTGGCGCGGTCGTCGGAGAAGATGCGCACCTTGATCAGGCCATGGGCCTTCAGTGCAGCATCGACTTCCTTGAGAACGGCTGGGGTGAGTCCATCCGAGCCGATCATGACCACAGGATCAAGATGATGGGCATCGGAACGTTTTTCCTTGCGCTGGGCAGGAGTCAATTGAATCGCAGGCATACCTCTATTATCGGGCCATCATGAAGTTTCAGACAAAAAGCAAAAAAGTAAACAAAGCCTGGTTGCACGGCCACATCAATGACCCCTATGTGAAGATGGCAAAAAGGGACGGTTACCGTGCCCGCGCTGCTTACAAATTGAAGGAAATCGACGAAGAGCACAAGCTCTTCAAACCGGGTCAGGTTGTCATCGATCTGGGCGCAGCTCCCGGCGCCTGGAGCCAATATTTGCGGCGGCGCTTCGCGCCCAAGGAAGCCGGCATCGGAGGCGCGGCGGTGGGCAAGCTCAACGGCACGATCATTTCACTCGACCTGCTCGAATGTGAACCGATCGAGGGGGTCCAGTTCATTCAGGGAGACTTCCAGGATGAATCGGTGCTGCAATTGCTCGAATCAACTTTGGCTGGACGGCCGGTCGATGTGGTGGTCTCGGACATGGCGCCCAACCTGTCGGGCATCGAGGGTTGTGATGCCGCACGTATTTCGGGTTTGATCGAACTGGCGGTGGACTTTTCACAACGCCATCTCAAGCAAGATGGGGTGCTGGTGAGCAAGGTCTTTCACGGCAGCGGCTACAACGAACTGGTCGATCTATTCAAATCGACTTTCAAGAAGGTCAAGACGATCAAGCCCAAGGCCTCCAGGGACCGCTCTTCGGAGACCTTCTTGATCGGCATTGGGCTGAAAGCACAGGCAATTGTTGCTGCCGACCAGTGAATCTGGGCTGTCCGGCATGGAAAGCCTGTTTCGGCACTTGACTGCAATAGAATCGTCCCCAGTTAATGCGTGTTATGGCTGCCATCAGCGCGGCCAGTTTGAAATGAATTAAGGAGTCTCGGTGAACAATCAGTGGTTCTCGAAAGTGGCTGTTTGGGTGGTGATCGCCTTGGTGCTGTTCACTGTCTTCAAACAGTTTGATCGCGGCGCCGTCCAGGGCAGTCAGATCGGTTATTCGGAATTTCTTGACGAGGTTCAGTCGCGCCGTATCAAGCAGGTAACCCTGCAGGAAGGTGGATCGGGCACCGACATTTTGGCGGAGACGAACGACGGTAAGAAGCTGCGCGTGACCGCGACTTATCTGGATCGCGGCTTGGTTGGTGATCTGCGCAATGCAGGCGTCAAGTTTGACGTCAAGCCGCGCGAAGAGCCTTCCTTCCTGGTCAATATGCTGGTCAGTTGGGGTCCGATGCTGCTGTTGATCGGCGTATGGGTCTATTTCATGCGCCAGATGCAAGGCGGCGGCAAGGGCGGTGCGTTCAGCTTCGGCAAGTCCAAGGCACGCATGCTGGACGAGGCCAACAACACCACGACATTCGCTGACGTAGCGGGTTGCGATGAAGCCAAAGAGGAAGTCAAGGAACTGGTCGATTTCCTCAAGGACCCAGCGAAATTCCAGAAGCTTGGCGGTCGTATTCCGCGCGGTGTGCTGTTGGTCGGCCCTCCCGGAACCGGCAAGACCCTGCTGGCCAAGGCGATTGCGGGCGAAGCCAAGGTGCCATTCTTCGCGATCTCGGGTTCTGACTTCGTCGAAATGTTCGTCGGTGTCGGCGCGGCCCGGGTGCGCGATATGTTCGAGCAGGCCAAGAAAAGCTCGCCCTGCATCATCTTCATCGATGAAATCGACGCCGTCGGTCGCCATCGCGGCGCTGGACTGGGTGGCGGCAACGATGAGCGCGAACAGACGCTGAACCAGATGCTGGTCGAAATGGACGGTTTCGAAACCAATGTCGGCGTGATCGTCATGGCCGCGACCAATCGCCCGGACATTCTCGACCCCGCTTTGTTGCGACCCGGGCGCTTTGACCGTCAGGTCTATGTCACGCTGCCTGATGTGCGTGGCCGGGAACAGATCCTTAACGTGCATATGCGCAAAGTGCCTGTCGGGCAGGACATCCGTGCCGACATCCTGGCACGCGGCACGCCTGGTTTTTCCGGCGCTGATCTGGCCAATCTGGTCAATGAAGCCGCGCTCTTCGCTGCCCGACGTAGTGGCCGCGTGGTCGAGATGGTCGACTTCGAGAAGGCCAAGGACAAGATCATGATGGGCCCCGAGCGCAAGTCGATGATCATGCCCGAGGAGGAGCGCAGGAACACCGCTTATCACGAGTCAGGTCATGCACTGGTTGCCAGGTTGATGCCCAAGACCGATCCGGTACACAAAGTGACGGTGATTCCGCGCGGCCGTGCTTTGGGCGTGACGATGCAGTTGCCGGAGGGCGATCGCTACAGTCTCGACAAGGAGAGGATGTTGTCGACGATTTCGGTGCTGTTCGGCGGACGCATTGCTGAAGAAGTGTTCATGAACCAGATGACCACTGGTGCGTCGAATGACTTTGAACGAGCGACGGCAATTGCCAGGGACATGGTGACGCGCTACGGTATGACCGACGAGCTCGGCCCGATGGTCTATGCCGACAACGAGGGCGAGGTATTCCTCGGTCGTTCAGTGACCAAAACGACCAATATGTCGGAAGAGACGATGCGTAAGGTCGACGCTGCGATTCGCGTCATCATCGACAAGCAGTACAGCATTGCGCGCGGGTTGATTGAGGCGAATCAGGACAAGATGCATTCAATGGCCAAAGCCCTGCTTGAATTCGAGACGATCGACACCGACCAGATCGACGACATCATGTCCGGCAAGCCAGCAAGATTGCCCAAGGACTGGAGCCCCCCTGCCGGAGGTGGCAAGAGCGATGGCGGTGCCCCACCGGTAGCTGCCGACAGTGCGCCGGCCGCAGCCTGAGATTCTGGCTGCCCTCAGATAACGGGGTTCGTCTGCAAGGACGGACCCTTTTTTTATTGAATGAAGTCTTCCATGTTCTGGCAAACCAGCCGTTTTCAGATCGATTTGAGCCGGCCGCGGGTGATGGGCATTGTCAATGTCACGCCTGACTCATTTTCTGACGGCGGTCGGCATGCTCAATCCTCCGAGGCGATTGCCCATTGCGTCCGATTGGTCGAGGAGGGCGCTGACATCCTCGACATTGGCGGCGAATCGAGTCGCCCTGGCGCGGTAATTCTCAGCCCGGAAGAGGAGTGGCGGCGCATCGCCCCGGTGCTGGTTGAAGCCGTTGGCTTGGGTGTGCCGATTTCGGTCGACACCTGCAAACCCCTGCTGATGCAACGCGCGCTCGATGCGGGTGCCGACATCATCAACGACATCCATGCCTTTCAAGCCTCTGGGGCCTTGGAAGCCCTGCAAACGCACCGCTCAGCCGGCCTGTGCATCATGCATATGCGGGGCGATTCGCAGACGATGCAGGGCTTGACCGACTATGCCGATCTCCTCGGTGAAGTCAGCGGATTTTTGGCCGCAAGGACGGCCGAGCTGCGCGAGTACGGGGTCGCGGCCGAACGCATCGTGATCGATCCGGGTTATGGTTTTGCCAAGACGACTGAGCAGAATTTTGCGCTGCTGGCGCGTCAGTCCTTGTTGTTGAAATTGGGTTATCCGCTGCTGGCGGGTTGGTCGCGCAAACGCGCCATCGGGGATGTAACCGGCCGCCCGGTGGAATTGCGCTTGGCTGGCAGCTTGGCGGCTGCGTTGGCGGCCTGCGCCCAAGGTGCGAGCATCTTGCGTGTGCACGATGTCGCGGCAACGGTCGATGCGATAAAGGTCTGGCTCGCTGCCATCTTGCCGATGCAAGATAATCAATTTGGAAATAATTCAGGAGTTCGTTGAATGACGCGCAAGTATTTTGGAACCGACGGCATACGCGGCACGGTCGGTCAAGCACCGATCACGCCTGACTTCATGCTGCGCCTGGGCCATGCGGTGGGCCAGGTGCTGCGCAAGCAAGGCGGCAAGCCCAGCGTACTGATCGGCAAGGACACAAGGATCTCGGGCTACATGATCGAATCGGCTTTGGAAGCTGGTTTCGCCTCGGCCGGCGTCGATGTGCTGTTGACAGGTCCCTTGCCGACACCCGGCGTTGCCTACCTCACGCGTGCCCTGCGCCAGGATCTGGGCGTTGTGATCAGCGCCTCGCACAACCCTTTTGCTGACAACGGCATCAAGTTCTTTTCGGCCAAGGGCGAAAAACTCTCCGACGAATGGGAGCTTGCCGTTGAACTTGCCCTTGAAGATCCACCCACATGGATTGACTC
>CANFIC010000080.1 GCA_947446685.1 Burkholderiales bacterium | reverse complement strand
GCTCGGCCGGCGAGGCCGGTGTTTCCTCGGGCGCCTTGACGATGATCGAGCAACCTGCAGCCAGTGCAGCTGACAGCTTGCGAACGATCTGGTTGACCGGAAAGTTCCAGGGCGTGAACGCCGCCACCGGGCCGACGGGTTCTTTCACCACCAACTGGTAAACGCCTTCAGCGCGGGCCGGGATCACCCGGCCATAAGCGCGCCGGCCTTCTTCGGCAAACCAGTCGATCGTGTCGGCGCCGCTCATGACCTCCATCCTGGCTTCGGCCAGCGGCTTGCCTTGTTCCATCGTCATGCAGCGGGCGACCAGGTCGACCCGTTCACGCAGCAGTTGCGCGGCGCGGCGCATGATCTTGTAGCGTTCGAAAGCCGAGACCCGGCGCCAGGCGGCGAAGCCGCGTTCGGCGGCTGCCAAGGCGTCGTCCAGGTCAGCAATGGAGGCATAAGCGACATGGCCAATGACTTCGCCGGTCGCCGGATTGCGCACCGGCAGATTGCGGTCGCCGCTGGCATTGCGCCAGACGCCGTCGATATAGAGTTGTGTGTTCGGGTAATGGGTCATTGTCTGCTC
The DNA here is from genome assembly GCA_947446685.1 of Burkholderiales bacterium. Lineage (GTDB taxonomy): Bacteria > Pseudomonadota > Gammaproteobacteria > Burkholderiales > Burkholderiaceae_C > Paucibacter_A. Next base: position 11,658 of record CANFIC010000080.1, on the reverse strand, counting down.
AGGGATGTGAACTTTGGGTTACGGTGGCGCAGCGGTCTTCGATCACCATGGCTGCGCCTTTCTCGCCGATCATGATCGTAGCTGCATTGGTATTGGTCGAGGTCATGCGCGGCATCACCGAGGCATCGATCACGCGCAGACGCTCGATGCCGCGCACCCGCAGCCTTGAATCGACCACCGATTGATCGTCCCCGCCCATGCGGCAACTGCCGCTCGGGTGGAAGACGGTGCCGCCCTTGTTGCGGGCGAAGGCCTCAAGCGCCGCGGCCGTCTGCACGCCGTTGCCCGGCATATATTCCTCGCCGGTGACGAGATCCCGGAACGCCGGCGCGGCATAGATGTCGCGCAGCATGCGCAAGCCCGAGACCAGCACTTTTGCGTCCTGAGGATTTTGCAGGTAGTTGGCCTCGATGCGAGGCAGTTGCAAGGGGTCGGCGCTGCGGATCTGCACGCTGCCACTCGACAGGGGCCGGCATTGCGTCACCGAAGCGGAGAAGCCCGAGAAGCGGTGCAGCGGATCGCCCGGCTTGTCGACCGACAAGGGCATCACGTTGAACAGCAAGTCAGGGCGGCCGCTCTGGGCATGCTCGCTGCAGGCCAGACCGCCGACCTGACCGGCACCGACCGTCAACGGACCGCGCTGTTGCAGCAACCATTGCGCACCCATCTGCAGCAGCCGCAAGGGCCGGCGCATATCGTCATTGAGCGAGCGCGGCTGCTTCAGCTTGACGATCACCCGGGCCTGGTAATGGTCCTGCAGATTGGCGCCGACTTCCGGGGCGTTGACCTTCAGCCTGATGCCATGCTGGCGCAGCAAGGCGGCCGGGCCGATGCCCGACAACTGCAGCAGTTGCGGCGATTGCAGCGCACCGGCGGCCAGCAGCACTTCGCTGTCGGCACGTGTTTCGCGTAGCTTGTTCCCTTGACGCCATTCGACGCCGACGGCACGCCCCTGCTCGATCAGCACCTTCGTGGCATGAGCGCCGGTGGCCACGACCAGATTGGGGCGCTGTCGCACCGGGCTGAGGAAGGCCGTGCCGGCATCGCTGCGCCAATGGCCGCTCAGCGTCAACTGGTAACGGCCAACGCCGGCGGACTGTGCGCCATTGAAATCGTCGGTGCGTGGATGGCCGGCCTGCGCGGCAGCGTCCAGCCAGGCTTGGCAATAAGGATGGTCATTGCGCAGGTCTGACACGCCGAGCTCGCCGCCCGCACCGTGGAACTCGCTTTCGCCGCCTTCATAGCGCTCCGAACGCTTGAACCAGGGCAGCAGCTCGCGGTAGCTCCAGCCCTGCGCGCCGAGCCTGGCCCAATCGTCGAAGTCTTGCGGCTGGCCGCGGATATAGAGCAGGCCGTTGATCGCGCTGGAGCCGCCGAGCAAGCGGCCGCGCGGCCAGACCATCTCGCGGTCACCGGTGCTGGCCTGCGGCTCGAGCGGGAATTGCCATGAAAAGCGCGGGTCGTAGATGGTGCGGAAATAACCGACCGGCAGGCGCAGCCAGAAATTGCGCGACGCACCGCCGGCCTCGAGCAACAGCACCCGGCAGGTCGGATCCGCGCTGAGGCGGTTGGCCAGCACGCAGCCGGCCGAACCGGCACCGACGATGATGTAGTCGAAGCTGTCGGTCACCCGCTCAGCCCTTTATCGTCTGCATGAACAGCTGCGGGTCGAAGTATTTCGTCGCCGGCACCGGGTTGGCGATATTGCCGGCCTGGACGAAGAAGTCGGTGACCTGCTGCAGCCAGCGGGTCACCGTGCCATCGGCATATTTGGCCCGCCATTCAGCCGATGAGTAATATTTCGACTGCTTGAACTGCTCCTTGAACTCGGCCAGCGGCACATCCTTGTACTGGGTCTTCTGCAGCATCTCGGCCGCCGCGTCGACATTGGCCACGATCGCATCATTGGCCTCGGCCCAGGCCGCCACCAACTGGGCCAGCGCCGGTTTGTTCTTCTCGTAGAAATCGTTGCTGGCGGCCCAGCCGCCCATGATGGCGGCTTGCGGGTAATAGGCCGAGGCGTCGACCAGCTTGCGCGCATTGGGCACCTTCTGCTTGACGATGGTGTCAAACGGAACCCAGAGCGCCACTGCCGGCACCGCACCCGAGACGAAGGAGGTCACCGCTTCGGCCATGCGTTGGTTGACCAGTTGCACGTCCTTGGTCGGGTCGAGATTGGCCGAGCGCAGCGCGCGGTCGAGGAACACATGGGCGGTGGTGCCCGTGGTGGTGGAAATCTGCTTGCCTTTCAGATCGGCAATCGTTTTGATCGAGTCGTCGCGCACCCACAGCTGGGCGGTGGCGTATTCGATGTCGTTGATCAGAAAGACCTTGCCCTGGCCGCGGGCCGGGAAGTTGGATACCACTGCGCCGGTCGAGAGCACGTCGAGGCTGCCGCCGATCATGGCCTGGAACAGCTCGAGCCCGGTGGTGAACTGGATCAGCTCGAGGTCGAGCCCGCGCTTGGCAAAGCTGCCCATCTGCTGGCCGATATGGATCTGCCCGTCAACTGCCGGCGTGTGCAAATAGCCGACGCGTAACTTGGTGCGGGGCTGTGCTTGGGTGCTCAAGCCGATGCCGGCCAATGCGCTGCCGGTTGCGGCCTGGATCAGGGTTCTGCGTTGTATCGTCATCTTCTGTCTCCTGCTGGGGTTGGGGTAATCAATTGGTGCTGCGGACCGCCTGGCGGGCCTGGATCTCATATTCCTGCATCACCAGAGCGTGGATCTCGGCGCGCATTGCCGCAAAGCGCGGGTCGGCATGGACCGACTCGGCGCGCGGATAGCCAAAAGGTATGTCGAAGACCTTGAGGATTCGAGCCGGTCTGGCGGTGACGACGACGATGCGCGACGACAAATAGATCGCCTCGTCGACCGAATGGGTGATCAGCAGCACGGTCTTGCCCTCGGCCTGCAAAACCTGCAGCAGCAGGTCCTGCATCGCGCTGCGCGTTTGCGCATCGAGCGCGCCGAACGGTTCGTCCATCAACAAGAACTGCGGCTTGACCGCATAGGCACGCGCCAGCGCCAAGCGCTGGCGCATGCCGCCCGACAGATGCTTGGGGTAATGGTCGGCAAAGTCAGCCAGGCCCATCAAGGCCAGATAGCGCTGCACGATCGCCTCGCGCTCCGACGCTGGCACGCGCCCCGAGGCCAGGCGCAGGCCGAACTCGATATTGCCGCGCACCGTCAGCCAGGGAAAGACGCCATATTCCTGGAAGATCACGCCGCGGTCCTGGCCGGGGCCGGTGATTGCTTGGCCGTCGAGCAGGACGCGACCCTGGCTGGGCAGCACGAAGCCACCGAGCAGATTCATCAAGGTCGTCTTGCCGCAACCCGAGGGGCCGATGATCGAGACAAATTCGCCCTGGGCGATCTGCAGGTCGACGCCGTCGATCACCCGCATCGGGCCACTGGCAGTGGGGAAGTCGACGCCAACGCCTTCGAAGCGGACGCGCGTGGCGGGCAGGGCGCCGTTCATGCGAGCCGGTCCTGCCAGGCCACCAGGCGCTGGCTCGCGGCCCGCAGCAGCATGTCCATCAGCAAGGCGATCAGGCCGATGCAGATGATGCCGACATAGACGGTGTCGAGCTGGAAGAAGGACGAGGCATGCTGGATCAGCGCGCCCAGACCCTGCTGCGCGGCGATCAGCTCCGACGCCACCAAGGTAGCCCAGGCCACACCGAGTGCGACGCGAATCGAGGTGAGGATATGCGGCAGTGTCAGCGGCACGATCACCCGGGCGAAAATTTCCAGATCGCTGGCGCCCAGCGTTCGCGCTACCCGCACATAGATCGGGCTGATCTGGGCAATGCCCTCGTACATCACGATCACGGCGGCGAAGAACGAGGCATAGAACAGGATCACCGTCTTGGCCAATTCACCGATGCCGAAATAGACGATCACCAAAGGGATCAGGGCGATCGGCGGCAGGGCGCGGAAGAAATTGATCACCGGGTCGGCAAAGCTGCGCAAACCGCGGTACCAGCCCAGGCAGAAGCCGACCGGCACCGCCGTCGCAACACCCAGGGCCACGCCGATGAAGACGCGGCGGGTCGACATCCACATGTCCAGACCGAGTCGATCGCCAGCCAGCGCCAGGAAGCGTTCGAACACCTCATGCGGTGTCGGCACCAAGGCTGGATTGACCCAGCCGCTGGCACGCACGCCGTACCACAGGGCGACGATCACGGCCCAGGGCGCGAGGACCAGCAACGGTCTGGCCAGGCGCATTGGCAACGAAGGGGTGGACATGGTCAGCTTGTATTGGGTTGGCTTCAAACGTACTATATGCCATACGTTTATACCTTATGCCGATGAAACCTGTCCATCCAGTCCTGCCGGAACCAACGCCAGCGCTCATTCAAGACCTGCCAGCACCCGATTCGCAGTCGATGCTCTGCCTGGTCAAGCTGCAGGCTTTTGTGCTGCGTTACCCGATCAAGACCCCGGTGCGAACCTCATTCGGCACCATGCATGACCGTCCGGCGGTCTTTGTGCGCGCCGAAGATGCCGACGGGCAGGTCGGCTGGGGCGAGATCTGGTGCAACTTCCCGGCTTGCGGCGCCGAACATCGCGCCAGGCTGCTCGACACGGTGCTGGCGCCGCTGCTGCTAGGGCAAAAATTCAGCGGACCGGCCGAGGTCTTTGCGCATTGCACCCGCAAGACCCATATCCTGGCGCTGCAGACGGGTGAACCGGGACCGATCGCGCAGGTCATCGCCGGCATCGATCTGGCGTTATGGGATCTCTGGGCGCGCCGCGCCGGCCTGCCGTTGCACCGCTTGCTGGGCAGCTCGGGCGACAAGCTGCCGGTCTACGCCAGCGGCATCAACCCCGATGCGCCGCAGGACATCGTGGCCGCGCGCCGCGCCGACGGTTATCGCGGTTTCAAGCTGAAGATCGGTTTTGGCCAGGCGCTGGATCTTGGCAATATCGCTCAGGTGCGCGCCATCCTGCAGCCGGGCGACGCCTTGATGCTCGACGTCAATCAGGCCTGGGACCTGCGCATGGCCATGTCGATGCTGCCCCTGCTGCAGCCGCATGCAATCAGCTGGCTCGAAGAACCGCTGGCCGCCGATGCGCCGCCCGAACAATGGCTGCAGTTGCAGCGCCATTCGGTGATCGGTCTGGCGGCGGGCGAGAACATGCAGGGCGAGGCCGAGTTCGCGGCGGCAGCTGAAAGCGGCGTTTTTGCCGTGCTGCAGCCCGACCTGGCCAAATGGGGTGGCATCTCAGGCTGCTGGCCGGTGATCCAGCGCATCCGCGCTGCCGGCCTGCGTTTTTGCCCGCATTTCCTTGGCGCCGGCATCGGGCTGATGGCTTCGGCCCATGTGCTGGCGGCGGCGGGCGGTGAAGGCATGCTCGAGGTCGACGCCAATCCCAACCCCCTGCGCAGCGAACTCGCACCGCCCCTGGCCCGGGTCGTCGAAGGTGAAGTGGCGCTGGGCGAGTTGCCGGGCCTGGGTTTTGAGGTCAACCTTGACCAGGTTTCGGAACTGTGCGCCTCGGCGCGTTGACGTTCTGCAGGGTCGGTTATCGCCTTCAGCGGCCGGCGACGATGCCCTTGTCGCGCAGGCCTTGGATCTGCTCCGGCGTTAAGCCGAGTTCCTGCAGCACCGCATCGGTATCCTGCCCTAGGCTTGGTGCATTGCGGCGGTGGCTGCCGGGTGTCAGCGACAGCTTCGGGACGATGCCGGGGACGGTCAATAGGCTGCCGTCATCCATCTGCACCGGCATCAGCATGCCGCGCGCCTGGTAATGGGGGTCGGCGGCGATGTCGGCGATGGTGTAGATGCGGCCGGCGGGGACTGAAACTTCGCTCAAGGCGGCCAGCACCTCGTCGACATTGCGACTGGCCGTCCAGGCGCCGATCGCGGCGTCGATCTCGGTCACCCTGGCGACGCGGCCGGTGTTGTCGGCCAGGCTCAGGTCCGCGGCCATGTCGGCGCGGCCGATCATCGTCATCAGGCGTTTGAAGATGCTGTCGCCATTGCCGGCGATCAGCGCATAGCCGCCGTCCCCGCAGAGGTAGGCATTGCTCGGCGCGATGCCTGGCAAGGCGCTGCCGGCCGGGCCGCGCACCGCACCGAAGGCGCTGTATTCGGGCAGCAAGCTTTCCATGCAGTTGAACACCGCTTCGTACAGCGCCATATCGATCACCTGACCGAGCCCTGAGGCATGGCGATGCTGCAGCGCCAGCAGGATGCCGATGACGCCGTGCAAGGCCGCCAACGTGTCACCGATGCTGACGCCGACGCGCACCGGCACATGGCCGGGCTCAGCGCTCAAGTGGCGCAGCCCGCCCATCGCTTCGGCCACCACGCCAAAGCCAGGTCGGTCGCGGTAAGGGCCGGTCTGGCCATAGCCGCTGATGCGCAACATGATCAAGCGCGGATTGAGCGCTTGCAGGTCAGCCGGGCCGAGGCCCCAGGCTTCCATCGCGCCGGGGCGGAAGTTCTCGATCAGTACATCGGATTCCTGCGCCAGCTTTTTGATGATGTCGCGTGCTGCAGCGTCCTTCAGGTCGAGGACGAGTGAGCGCTTGTTGCGCGACTGCACTTGCCACCAGACCGAAGTGCCGTCCTTCAGCATTCGCCATTTGCGCAGGGGGTCGCCGCCGGGTGGCGCTTCGACCTTGATCACGTCGGCACCGAAATCGGCCAGGGTCTTGGCTGCGAACGGGCCGGCGATCAACTGGCCGAGTTCGAGTACTTTGAGTCCGGCCAGCGGGCCGGCGCTTGAAGCGGGGGTTGGGTTCATGTCGTCGCTGCCGGTCAGGGATCGGGTTGCCATTTCATCAGGCGTTTTTCGATCCGGCCGACGATGGCGTCGAGGACCAGCGCGAACGCGGTCAGCACCATGATGCCGGCAAAGACGGTGTTGATGTCGAACGTGCCTTCAGCCTGCAGGATCAGGTAGCCGACACCGCGCGCCGAGCCCAGATATTCGCCGACGATCGCGCCGACAAAGGCCAGGCCGATCGAGGTGTGCAGGCTTGAAAAAACCCAGGAAGTTGCCGAGGGCAGGTAGACCGTGCGCAGCAATTGAGATGGGTTGGCGCCGAGCATCCGGGCATTGGCCAGCACCGTCGGGCTGACTTCCTTGACGCCCTGATAGACGTTGAAGAAGACGATGAAGAACACCAGCGTCACCGCCAAGGCGACCTTGGACCAGATGCCCAGGCCGAACCACATCGCGAAGATCGGTGCCAGGATGACGCGCGGCATCGAGTTGGCGGCCTTGATATAGGGGTCGAAAATCGCCGAGGTCAAGGGCGACAGAGCCAGCCAGAGACCAGCACCCAGGCCCATCGAGGTGCCGATGCCGAAGGCCAGCAAAGTTTCGGTCAAGGTGACCAGCAGATGGGCATAGATTTCGGCCGGGAAATGCAGGGTCAGCAAGGTGTAGTCGCCGAAGCCGACCTCGAGGCTGCCGCTGCCTAGGGTGAACCAGTCCCAGACCCGCAGCATGACCTTGAGCGGCTCACCGAAAAAGAATGCGGTCTGCGGATTGCGTGAAACCAGATGCCAGGCGGCGAAGAAGACGACCAGCACCAGCGCTTGCCAGAAACGCAGGTTGCGCGGGTTGGGCTTGATGAATTGCCACATGCTCAGACCGCCCGCTTTTGTTGTTGATAGCCCTTCAACACTTCGTCGCGCAGCACGCTCCAGATCTGCTGGTGCAACTCGATGAAGCGGGGGTTGACGCGGATCTCGGCCACGTCGCGCGGGCGCGGCAGGTCGATGACGAACTCGCCGATCGGATGCGTCGCCGGGCCGGCCGACAGCACGATCACCCGGTCGGACATCGCGATCGCTTCATCGAGATCATGGGTGATGAAGAGCACGGCTTTCTTCTTGGCGCCCCATAGCTCGAGCACTTCGTTTTCCATCAACTGCCGGGTCTGGATGTCGAGCGCAGAAAACGGTTCGTCCATCAGGATGATGTCGGGATCGAGGATCAAGGTCTGAGCCAGCGCGACCCGCTTGCGCATGCCGCCCGACAGTTGATGCGGGTAGCGGTCTCCAAAGCCCTGCAGCCCGACACGCTGCAACCATTCTTCGCCCAGGAGAATCGCCTGCGCTTCTTCGACGCCTCGGTATTGCAGGCCGACGATGACGTTTTGCAGGGCGCTGCGCCAGGGCATCAAGGCTTCGGACTGGAACATATAGCCGGCGCGCCGGTTGACTTCGCCGCCGAGCGACTGGCCGAATATCCGGACCTGGCCGGAACTCGGCTGCAGCAGGCCGGCCGCGACATTCAGCAGCGTCGATTTGCCGCAACCGGTCGGCCCGACGACCGATACGAACTCGCCCGGCGCCACCTGCAAGCTGGTGTGATCTACGGCGGTATAGGTCTGCGCCGGGTCGCCCTTGGCGCTGAAGGTGCAGCGGACATCTTCGAAGGAGATTGCGGGCGCCGCGTTGGCGTCCGGATTCTTGTCGCCAGCCGGCAAGCTCATTTGTATTTTGCGTTGGCGATCTTGACGAAGCTGTTGGTGAAGGTCTTGTCGAGATCAATCTTCTTGTCGGCGATTTCCGGGCTGAACGACTGCAGGGCCTTCAGCGCGGTGGCCGGGCCGGTCGCCGGGAACATGCCGTCGGGAGACAGCGCTTCGCGGCCTCGGGTGAAAGCCGCCAGGTAAAGCGCACGGTCGCCAAGCAGGAAGTTTTCCGGCACCACCTTGACGATGTCCGATGGCCCGGCGGTCTGCAGCCATTTGGAAGCGCGCACCATCGCATTGGTCAGGGCCTGCGCGGTTCGCGGATTGTTGGCCAGGAACTCTGACTTGGCGTACAAGGAGCCGGCCGGCATCGTGCCGCCGAACAAGGCCAGCGTGTCCTTCATCGTGCGGGTGTCGATGACGATCTTCACATCGTTGTTCTGCTCCAGCATCGTCATCACCGGGTCGAGATTGCACATCGCGTCGATCTGGCCGGAGCGCAGCGCCGACAAAGCGCCGGCCGCGGTGCCGACACCGACGAAGGAGACATCGGTCGGCTTCAGCCCGCCCTTGGCCAGCACGAAGTTGGCGACCATATTGGTCGACGAGCCGGGTGCCGAAACGCCGATCTTCTTGCCCTTCAGATCCGCGATCGACTTGTAATTCGGCATTGTCTTGTTGGAGACAGCCAGCACGATCTGCGGCGCCCGGCCCTGCAGCACGAAGGCCGTGATCGCCTGTCCCTTGGCCTGCATATTGATCGTGTGCTCATAGGCGCCCGAGACCACATCGGCGCTGCCGCCGACCAACGCCTGCAGCGCTTTCGAGCCGCCGGCAAAGTCGCTGATCTCGACCTGCAGGCCCTCTTCCTTGAAATAGCCGAGTTGCTCGGCGATCGTCAAGGGAAGGTAATAAAGCAGGTTCTTGCCGCCAACGGCGATCGACACTTTCTGTTTTTCAAGCGGCTGCGCCTGGACGTTCAAGCCGAGCGCAGCGAAGGCGGTCAAGGTCAGGGCAAGACCCAAGTTCTTGAAATTCATGTCGTCTCCAGAGTAGTCTGATCGAGGCCAGCGCTGCATTCATTCGCGCCTTGCCACCGGATGATGACACCGATTGTCCCCCCAGTTGTCAGACTTTCAATTCCAGCCGCAACTGCCACAGCGTGAAGCTGCGTCCACCGCTGTCGGTCGTGATGACCTGGGCGGGCGTGGTGATGACGCTGCCGTTGCTGTAGTCGAGTGGGGTCAGGTTGCTGGCCGAGAAGCGCAGCTGGGTGTCGCGGTTGACGAACCAGAGCAAGAAGGCATCGGTCACCAGCTTGCGGCTGTTGTGGCTTTCGGTCAGCAGGGTTTGCTGCACGGTATTGGCAGGCGTCCAGTTGATGCCGGCGCCCAGGCTCAGCGGCAGGCTGCGCAGCTTGTAATCTGCCCCAAGATTGGCTGTACCGCGTGGCTGTTGGTCGAGCTTGTTGTTCGGGCCTGGAATCCCGTCGACCTTGGATCTGAACAAGCTCAGGTTGCTGCGTACCGAGACCGGCCAGGCCTCGGTGATGAATTCATCGAGGCGGAACTTCGCTTCCAGTTCCAGCCCCATCGTCGTTGCGTTGCCGATGTTCTGCGGATGCGCAACCCAGCGCTGCACATTGGCCCAGGAGACGGTTTCCAGCGCAGTGACAGTGCGCATCAAGTCGCTGATGCGGCGCACGAAAACGTTGGCGCTGAGGATGCCGCCCTTAGAGAGATAGTTTTCGTAAGCGAAGTCGATGCCAGTGGCCAGTTCGGGCTTCAAGGTCGGGTTGCCCATCCGGTCCGGATAGTTGACCACGTTGGCGCCGCATGGCGCTGCAGCCGGGCAGGGGTATTGCGAGTTGACGTTGGGCGTGGCGATCAGGTCTTGCAGGTTCGGCGAGCGGTAGCTGCGGGTCAGGCTGGCGCGCAGCTGTTCGCGGCTTTTTTCGTCGGGCTTCCAGACGCCATGCAGCAGCGGCGTCCAGACGCTGGAGCGGTTGCGGATGTCACGGTTGGCCGCTTGGCTGGTGGTAGCAATGGTTTCTCCGCGCAGACCGGCGTAGAAGGACCATTGCTTGCCGACGCTCCATTCGTCTTGCACATAGGCAGCAAAACGCTGCGTCGAGGCTGACAGATCGTCGCCGAAGTCGAGCAGGCCGCGGCAGACCAGCCCGTTCTGCAAGCAAATCCGGTTCTGCTCGCGCGTCGTGCCCTCGCCCTCGACACCGCCGACCAGGCTATGTTCGTTCACCAAGGCGCGCGAGTATTTGCCGTTCAGGCTCCAACTGCGGTCCTTGTTGTCGGTCTGGTCGTCCTGCTCGCGCGTCGGCAGACTGATGCCATTGCGGAATTCCAGACGTTTGCTCTGGCTGTTCGAATGGGCCTGGCCGATACCGCCGCGCAGTTCGAGCTTGGTCTCGGCGTCGATGCGCTGCTGCCATTGGCTGTTCAGCCGCAGCATTTCGAATTTGCTGTCGCTGTGGATCTGCGCCCTTTCGAAGAAGTTGTCGGGCAATGGACTGGGCAGCGGGGTTTGAGTCTGCAGGTACAGGTTGTCGCCCTGGCCTTTTGACGCCACCATGAAGGGTTGGAAGGTCAGCGAACTGCCTTCACCGAGCCGCCATTGCAGCCTGGCGTTCATGTGCAAGGCGCTGCGGCTGTCGCTGGTCTGGCCGGTCGTGCGCAGCAGGCTGTCGCTGCCGGTCGCCAGCGTATGCGTGTTGGCCGAGGTGTTGACGTCATCCAGACGATTCGTCTGCATCGCGTTGAGCGTCAGGTTGTAAGCGCCGCCCTGTTCGTCGAGCTTGTCATTGCGGGTCCAGCCCACGTTGGGTTTGACCAGACCGCGTTCCGAGCCAAGTGCAAAACGCAGGTCATTGATGCGCTTTTGCAGCGCCTCGCGCAGCACGACATTGATCGTTCCAGCCACCGCACGGGCACCGAATTCAGCCGTCGGCGCGCGCATCACTTCGATCCGCTCGACCTGTTCGGGCGGCAGTTGATCGAGCGAAAAACCCGGCGGCATGCGCTCGCCGTTGACGAGGATCTGCGTGTAGCCGCCACCCATGCCGCGCATGCGGATGTCGCCGCCGCGGCCTGGCCGCCCGCCAGTGGTCACGCCGGGCAGGCGCTTGAGGACTTCGCCAATGCTGCTGTCGCCGAAGCGTTCGATTTCTTCTCGGCCGATGACGATCTTCGACGCGGT
>CANFIC010000079.1 GCA_947446685.1 Burkholderiales bacterium | reverse complement strand
CAATTCTTCAGCATTGATTGAGAAAATCTTCTCGCCGTTGATGATCTTCGCGCGGTGCTTGATGTACTCAGTCTCGGCAAGCGTCGTTGCGATCTGCTTGTCCCTTGTCCGTAATGACATACGAACATACTTTTTCTCTTCGGGGATATACATTCGCATCTGCCAGACATCACCACTGAGTGTGGTTCGGTGAATGCGGATTCGCCCGTCATAAATCTGCGTGACCTCGCTCATGCGCGGAACATCGTCGGCACGCGACTTTTTAGGCGTTTCGGGCGGCTTCAAACTGTTGGTCGACGCGACAGCCTTACTTTGCACCATATGTTGTACCGAGCCTGCGCAAGTTGTTGATTCGTATGGGATCAGCGGAAAGTTTGTAGGGATGTTGTACGAACAAAGTCTATACGTGACAAGTACTTACGTTACTCTAGTTACTCCCACTCAATCGTCGCCGGCGGCTTCGATGAAACATCGTAGGCAACGCGGTTGATACCGCGGACTTCGTTGATGATGCGGCCGGAGACTTTGCGCAGCAGGCCATAGGGCAGTTCGGCCCAATCGGCGGTCATGAAGTCGCTGGTCTGCACGGCGCGCAGGGCCACCACGTACTCGTAGGTGCGGCCGTCGCCCATCACGCCGACACTCTTGACCGGTAAAAATACGGTGAAGGCCTGGCTGGTCAGTTCGTACCAGTTCTTGCCGGTCGCGGCGTCCTGCCAGCCGCGCAGCTCTTCGATGAAGATCGCGTCGGCGCGGCGCAGCAGATCGGCATATTCGGGTTTGACTTCGCCGAGGATACGCACCCCCAGCCCTGGGCCGGGGAACGGGTGGCGATGCACCATTTCATGCGGCAGGCCCAAGGCCTCGCCCAAAGCGCGGACCTCGTCCTTGAACAATTCACGCAGCGGCTCGAGCAGTTTGAGCCCGAGCTGCTCGGGCAGGCCGCCGACGTTGTGGTGGCTCTTGATCGTGGCCTTCTTGCTCTTGGTGCCGCCGCTCTCGACCACGTCGGGGTAGATGGTGCCCTGGGCCAGCCATTTCGCCCCTTTGACATCCTCATGCGCGGCCTTGAGCTTGGCGGCTTCGGCCTTGAAGACTTCGACGAATTCGCGCCCGATGATCTTGCGTTTGGCTTCCGGGTCGGTGACGCCGACGAGGTGCCCGAGGAACTGCGCAGCGGCTTCGACATGAACGACCTTGGCGTGCAGCTTGCCGGCGAACATATCCATCACCATCTGACCTTCATTCAGGCGCAGCAGGCCATGGTCGACGAAGACGCAGGTCAGCTGGTCGCCGATCGCGCGGTGGATCAGCGCCGCGGCGACCGATGAATCGACACCGCCCGACAGGCCAAGGATCACTTCTTCGTCGCCGACCTGCTCGCGGATCCTGGCCACTGCCTCGGCCACATAGTCGCCCATCACCCAGTCGCCGCGGCAGCCGGCGATCTCGCGCACAAAGCGCGTCAGCATCGCCTGGCCCTGCAGGGTATGTGTCACTTCCGGGTGGAACTGCAGGGCGTAATAGCCCTTCTCTTCATTGGCCATGCCGGCGATCGGGCAGCTCGGCGTCGACGCCATCAGCTTGAAACCAGGCGGCATCTCGGCGACCTTGTCGCCATGGCTCATCCAGACGTTCAGCATGCCATGGCCTTCCGGCGTGGCATGGTCCTGGATGGCGTCCAGCAGCTTGGTATGGCCATGGGCGCGCACCTCGGCATAGCCGAATTCACGGTGGTCGCTCCACTCGACCCGCCCGCCAAGCTGCACCGCCATTGTCTGCATGCCGTAGCAAATACCCAGCACTGGCACCCCCAAGTCCCAGACCGCTTGCGGCGCACGCAATTCATGGTCTTCGTAAGTCGAGGCATGGCTGCCCGACAGGATGATGGCCTTGGGCGCGAACTCGCGAATGAACTGGTCCGACACATCGTTGGGATGGATCTCGCAGAACACTGCAGCTTCGCGCACGCGGCGTGCGATCAGCTGGGTCACCTGGGAGCCGAAATCGAGGATCAGGACTTTGTCATGCATTTGATTTAATCCTTGCGGGGCACTGCGCGGGAAGCGGCAATGTCAGTTGAATGAGGAAGCTGGCGTGGCCGGGACAAGGCGCGCGCGTTTAAAATGCCGCCAGGCAAAGTGCAGAGCCAGCGCCTGCAGCAGCGCGCAGAAGTAGAACGGCGCGCCGATGCGCCAGTCGCCTCTGGGCAGACCCGACACCAGGCCTAGCAGTCCGGCACCGACGATCGGTGCCATCACCGCCATCAGGCTGTTCAGCGAAGCTACTGCGCCCATCGTCTCGCCTTGCGTGCTGGGGTCAGCAGCGTTGGCGATCAGGCTCTGGATCGCCGCATTGGCAGCAAAGCCGAGCAGATTGAAGCCGATGACCGCGTACATCATCCAGCCGCTGCTCGCTACACCCCAGAAGAAATTGGCGATAGTGCTGGAAATCAGCCCCAGCACAACCAACCTTTGCGGGCTGAAAAGCTTCAACAGGCGCGGCAGCAAGAAGCCCTGCACCAACACCGCCATCGAGCCGATCGCAAACAGCGACAGGCCGTTTTCCAGCGGGCCCCAGCCAAACTTGAAATGGGTGTAAAGCACCCAACTGGTATGCAGCACCAACTGCGCCATGCTGGACAGACCAACCACCAGCATCAGCGGCCCGACGCCCTTCAGGTTGCCGAGCCTCTTCAGGGCACTGACCGGATTCGCTGAACGCCAGTCGAAACGCCTGCGGTGTTCCGGCCGCAGCGATTCGGGCAGGACGAAATAGCCGTAGCAGAGGTTGATCACGGAGAGGCCGCCGGCCACATAGAAAGGCAGATGCAGGTCGATCGCACCGAGCAGGCCGCCGACCACCGGCCCCAGCATGAAGCCCAGCCCGAAGGCGGCACCGAGCATGCCGAAGCGTTTGGCGCGCTCATGCGGGGCCGAGATGTCGGCGACATAAGCGTTGGCAACTGCCGCATTGGCCTGCATCGCGCCGCTGAACAAGCGCACGGCGATCAGCATCCAGAGTGCAGTGGCCAGCGCGGTGACGAAAAAACTCAGGGCCAGACCGCAAAAGCCGATCAGCATGACGGGTCGGCGACCGAAGTGATCGGACAGAGCACCGAGGATCGGCGAACCAAAGAAATTGGCGATGCCGAACGAGAAGGCGACCGCGCCGAACCAGAAAGCATGGTCAGCCTGGCTGGCGGTAAAGGTGCCGACCAGCGGCGGCAGAACCGGAATGATCAGGCCGATCGAGATCATGTCGATCAGCACCGCCACCAAGATGAAAGCCATACCGGCTGCCCTGGGCGGGCGGCTCGAGTCAGCCGTGGTTCCGAACTCGCTCAAATCCATTCCTTGAACATTGGAAGAAGGGGCCGCAGCCCCTCGAAAATTGCCGGACCCGGCTCAGCCCGGGTTACTCGGAACGGTAATTCGGCGATTCCTTGGTGATCTGGACATCGTGGACATGGCTTTCTTTCATGCCCGCCGAGGTGATCTCGACGAACTCGGCCTTGTCCTGCATCTCGGCGATCGTGGCGCAACCGCAGTAATGCATCGACGCCTTCAGGCCACCAGCCATCTGGAAGATCACCTGCACGACCGAGCCCTTGTAAGGCACCTGGCCTTCGATGCCTTCGGGCACCAGCTTGGACGTGTTCGGGTTGTTGGCCGTGGTGTCCTGGAAATAGCGGTCGGCCGAGCCTTGTGCCATCGCGCCCAGAGAACCCATGCCGCGATAACCTTTGTAGGTGCGGCCCTGATACAGGATCAAATCACCAGGCGACTCTTCGGTGCCGGCAAAAGCGCCGCCCATCATCACGCAATCGGCGCCAGCGGCAATCGCCTTGGCCAGGTCGCCCGAAAAACGCACGCCACCATCGGCGATGACCGGCACGCCGGTACCGCGCAGCGCGGTGGCGACATTGTCGATCGCGGTGATCTGCGGCACACCGACACCAGCCACGATGCGGGTGGTGCAGATCGAGCCCGGGCCGATGCCGACCTTGACCCCGTCAGCCCCGGCTTCGACCAGCGCCAGCGCGGCCGCGCCGGTGGCGATATTGCCGCCGATGATATCGACGCCAGGGAAATTCTGCTTGATCCAGCGCACGCGCTCGAGCACGCCAGCGCTGTGGCCATGGGCGGTGTCGACAATCAGCACATCGACGCCGGCCTTGACCAGCAGTTGCACCCGTTCTTCAGTGTCGTCGCCAAAACCGACTGCGGCACCGACTCGCAATTTGCCTTGGGCATCGCGGGCGGCGTTGGGGAAGCTGGTCTGCTTGGTGATGTCCTTGACCGTCATCAGCCCGCGCAATTCGAATGCTTCATTGACGACGACGACGCGCTCAAGCTTGTGCTTGTGCATCAGGGCCTTGGCTTCTTCGAGCGAAGCCCCTTCCCTGACGGTGACCAGGCGGGACGCCGGCGTCATCATGTCGCGCACCGGCAGGTCCATGCGGGTTTCGAAGCGCAGGTCACGGCCGGTGACGATGCCGACCACGCGCCGGCCGTCAAGTACCGGAAAGCCCGACACGCCGTGCAGACGCGAGAGCTCGACCACATCGCGAACAGTCGCGTCGAGCGTGGTGGTGAACGGATCGAGCACCACACCCGATTCGTAGCGCTTGACGCGAGCGACTTCAATCGCCTGCAGCCTGGCGCTGAGATTCTTGTGAACGATGCCGATGCCGCCTTCCTGCGCGATGGCGATGGCCAGGCGAGCTTCAGTCACTGTGTCCATGGCCGCTGACACCAGCGGCAGGTTCAAGCGAATATTGCGGGAAAGTCGGGTGGCAAGACTGGTGTCGCGAGGCAACACCTGGGAGAACGCTGGCACCAACAACACATCGTCGAAGGTGAGCGCTTTTCCGAGTAGGCGCATGAGAGGGGCTCCGATCGCAAAGCGGCATTATACGGAAGCCTGCTGCGGCCAAGACTGAGCAGTTGCCTGACCGGACCTGGCCGAGAACTTACTTGCTGGTCTTGCCAGCCAGCGGTCGGTGCCTCGACACAATCCGCTCGCCCCGGTTGCGATAACGCAGCCGCCGGGCTTCCTTGGGGTCGACGGTCAGCGGCCGGTAGACCTCGATCCGGTCGCGCTCGCGCAAGCAGGTGTCGAGCGGCCGAAGCCGGCCCCAGACGCCGATTTTCAGCAAGGGTAGACGCGGCAGTTGGTCGGCGAATGCGGGGCAGGCCTGCAAAGCCTGGATGACCGTGCAGCCGACCTGAACTTTCAGACTGGCATGGTGGACGGTGCCGGCTTGAGGGCTCCAGACCAATTCGATGTCGAGCGTCGACGGCTCAGTCGCTTCAGCGCAGGCCATGGACCGATTCGGCGCGCTTGACGAAGCTTTCGACAAAGGTGCTGGCAATGCGGTCGAAAACCGGGCTGATCACCGCCTCCAAGGCGCGATTCGAGAAGGCATAGCTCAGCTCGAATTCGATCTTGCAAGCGCCAGTTTCAGCCGTGGCGGCCTTGCCCAGCGGCAGGAACTGCCAGAAGCCGTCGAGTTGCGAAAATGGACCATCGACCAGTTTGATGCTGACGCTGCGGTCGGTCTCGTTGAGATTGCGCGTGGTGAAGGCATGGCGCACACCGGCATAGGCCAGCGACAGCCGCGCGGTAACGCCGCCGGCATGAGCTTCAAACAATTCGGCACGTTCGCACCAAGGCAAAAACTCAGGATAGCGCCCGACATCGGTCACCAACTCGTACATCTCGCGCGCTGAATAGCAAAGCAGAACTGATTTTTTGACATGTTTCATACAATGGGCCGATTGTATTGGCGAGCATCGCCTTGAAACCGCATCCATGTCCATCGCCGAAAACCGCCGCGCCCGTTACGACTATTTCATCGAAGAACGTTTCGAAGCCGGCATCGTGCTCGAAGGCTGGGAAGTCAAGGCGATCCGCGCCGGCCAGGTGCAGCTGACCGATGGCTACGTGATGATCAAGGGCGGCGAGCTGTTCCTGATCGGCTGCCGCATCAACCCCCTGGGCAATGCGTCGACCCATGTGAACCCCTTGGCCGACCGGACCAAGAAGCTCCTGATGAAAAAGGATGAAATCCGGCGCCTGATCGGCAAGACCGAGCAGAAAGGTTTCACCCTGGTGCCGTTGAATCTGCACTTCAAAGGCAGCCATGTGAAAGCCGACATCGGGCTGGCCAAAGGCAAAGCCGAACACGACAAGCGCGACACCGAAAAGAAACGCGACTGGGAGCGGGAGCGCGGGCAACTGATGCGGCATGCTGCAAACTCGAAGAGCTGAGCGAAGCGCAGCAGGCTTTTTTCAAGCGGTCATCAGGTCCACCCCGCAATCCGCTGCGCTGCTTGGCGGGCTACGAAGTTTGCGCCGTGTTCGGTAGCCCGCTATGCAGCGCCAGCGAAATGCGGGGCATCCCGTACGACTTACAAATGCGTCAACGCCTGTTCCAGGTCGGCGATCAAGTCGACCTGATCCTCCAGGCCGATCGCAAAGCGCACCACACGGCCTTGCGCAATCGGAAGGCTCAATGAACGGCTGCGGCCCAATTCGCAAGGCAAGGCCAGACTCATCGGACCGGCCCAGGAATAACCAATGCCGAACAATTCCAGCGCATCGACAAAGGCGTCAACCTGCGCGGCGCTGTATTCGGGCTTGAACACCACCGAAAACAGGCAGGCTGCGCCGCCACTGCTGGTCTGCTGCCAGTATTCATGACCGGGACTGCCGGCAAAGGCAGGATGCAGCAACTGCGCCACCTCAGGCCTGGCCTGCATCCACGCTGCCAGCGCACGCGTCGTGGCGTCTTGGGCGCGATAGCGCAGCAGCAAGCTCGGCAACCCGCGCAGCACCAGCTCCACGTCGTTCTGCCCCAGGCCATAGCCGAGATGCTCATGCATGCGGTTGAGCTTTTCATGCAGAGCCAGGTCGCGCGTGCAGACCGATCCCATCAGGACATCGGCGCCACCCGACGCATATTTGGTCAGGGCCTGGATCGAGATGTCGGCGCCCAAGCCTGGCGCGATCTCGAACGGGTTGAAAGCCACGCCTGAACCCCAGGTGTTGTCGATGGCGGTAACCACCCCATGGGCTTTGCAGGCTTGCAGCAGGCCGACCAGATCGGGGAATTCGAGCGTGATCGAGCCGGCAGCCTCAAGCCAGACCAGCTTTGTCTTGGGGCCCAGCAACTCGGCGAATCCTGCCGCATTGAGCGGGTCATAGAAGCGATGGCTGATGCCGAATTCCGGCAACATCGATATGCTCAGCAAGCGGTTCTGCATGTAGACGTTATCGGGCAACAGCACCTCGTCGCCAGGCCGCAAGATCCCCAGGCTGACCAGAGTCACGGCCGACAGGCCGCTCGGCGTCAGCAGGCAATGCTCCGCACCCTCCAGGGTCGCGAGCCTTGCTGCCAGGGTGTAGGACGTCGGCGTTCCGTGCAGGCCATAGCGATAAGTCTGGCCGTCGGGCGTCCTCACCTGGTGCAGGTCGTTGGTGTTCTTGAACAGCACGGTCGAAGCCTTGAATACTCCAACGGGAATCGCGTTCCAGCCTTCGGGCGCCCGATAGCCATGATGGATTTGTTCGGTTGAAATGGCGCGTTTGGTCACAGTGATTTTCTCGAAAACTTCAAACCTAGAACGGGATTCCGACCAGATCATGGCCTTCGGCAGCGACGATGCGCGCCTTGGTGAAGGTGCCGACCTTGAGCGTTTTGCTGGCCTTCTCTGGAGCGCTCAGACGCACGGTACCGTCGATCTCGGGCGCATCGGCGTAGGAGCGGCCGACGCCGCCTTTGCGGCCGAGCGCTGGGGCCTTGTCGACCAGCACCTGCATCGTGGCACCGATACGGCTGCGCAACTTGGCGCTTGAAACTTCCTCGGCAATCGCCATGAAGCGCGCGCGGCGCTCGTTGCGGACTTCTTCAGGCAGTGCGCCAGGAAGTTCGTTGGCCGTGGCGCCCTGCACCGGCGAGTAGGCAAAGCAGCCGGCACGGTCGATGCGCGCTTCCTGCATGAAGTCGAGCAGGTATTGAAACTCGGCTTCGGTTTCGCCAGGGAAGCCGGCGATAAAGGTCGAGCGGATGACGATGTCGGGGCAGATTTCGCGCCAGCGCAGGATCCGCTCCATATTCTTCTCGCCATTGGCCGGGCGTTTCATGCGCTTGAGCACATCCGGATGCGCATGCTGCAGCGGCACGTCAAGGTAAGGCAGGATCAAGCCTTCGGCCATCAAGGGCAGCACTTCGTCGACATGCGGATAGGGGTAGACGTAATGCAAGCGCACCCAGGCGCCATGAGCTTTGGCCAACTCGCCCAGGGCGGCGACCAGGTCGAACATGCGCGTCTTGATCGGCTTCCCGTCCCAGAAACCGGTGCGGTATTTGACGTCAACACCGTAGGCACTGGTGTCCTGGCTGATCACCAGCAACTCCTTGACGCCGGATTCAAACAGGGCTCTGGCCTCGTTCAGCACATCACCGATCGGCCTGGATACCAGATCGCCGCGCATGCTCGGGATGATGCAAAAAGAACAGCGGTGATTGCAGCCTTCGCTGATCTTCAGATAGGCGTAATGCTTGGGCGTGAGCTTGACGCCAAAGGAAGGCACGAGGTCCAGAAAAGGGTCATGCGGCTTGGGCACATGCAGGTGTACGGCGTCCATCACCTCCTGCGTCGCATGGGGACCGGTAACGGCCAGCACTTTCGGGTGAATCTCGCGCACCAGGTTGTCGCCGGCAACTCCCGCCTTGGCGCCGAGGCAGCCGGTGACGATCACGCGACCATTGGCAGCCAAGGCCTCGCCGATGGTGTCAAGGCTCTCCCGCACGGCGTCATCGATGAAGCCGCAGGTATTGACGATCAACAGATCGGCGCCTTCAAAGGTCTTGGAGGTCTCGTAGCCTTCGGCGCGCAGTTGCGTCAGGATCAGTTCGGAATCGGTCAAGGCCTTGGGGCAACCCAGGGACACAAAGCCGATTTTCGGCGTTACGGCGCTCAAGATAATGGGTGAATTCATCCGGGGATTTTCACTCATCCGGAGCATCTACCAACAACGGCCCTTCTGCGCGGCTTTTTCCGCTGCCCTGGTCGGTGCCAGAGGCCGCCTTTATCGCCCTATTTCTTCGGCGGGAAACCCTGCATCCCGGGCATGCCCGGGAACAAGGCGCCAGCTTTTTCCATCTGCTCCTGCAGCTGTTCCTGCAACTGCGTGATCAGGTTCTTGGACTGCTCGACATAGCCGCCCATCAGCCCTTGCATCACCGGCGCCTGACCGCCCAGAAACTTGCTCCACAACTCGGGGCTGAAGGCCAGACCCTGACTTTGCTCGGTGAATTTGGACTGCAACTCGCCAAAACTCTGCACATTCTTTTCCAGGTAGGCACCCATCACGCCCTGCATCGAATCACCATAGAAACGGATGATCTGCGATAGTGACGCGGTGCTGAACATCGGCACACCACCAGCCTCTTCTTCCAGAATGATCTGCAACAAGATACTGCGGGTCAGGTCTTCACCGGTCTTGGCATCGCGAACTTCAAATGCATGGCCGTCGAGCACCATTTGCTTGACATCGGCCAGCGTGATGTAGCTGCTGGTCTGGGTGTCATAAAGGCGCCGGTTCGGGTATTTCTTCAGCACCCGGACACCGGCTGCCTCGGGTGTATTACCCGTCGCGTCCTTGCCTCTGCGGGCAGTCACCATGAAAAACTCCTGTCAAACCTGTTGTGCAAATGCGTCGCTATCTTACGAGAGGGTGAGTTTTGACCTGAAGGGGTTTACCCCCTGCCAACCTCGCCTCAACTGGCTGGGACCGTCAAAAGAAGAACTTTGATGCGCAACCTATGGTTTACCCCGTAAGTAGTCACACGAACTCACAAAATTTCCAGCTATGGCATTGTCCTCGGTAGGAGCAGGAAGAGTTAGCATCCACCTTCACCTTCACAAGGCGATGTATGCAATCGCCTTCGGCCTGTCTACAATTTAGTCAACAAATCACTGGGACAAGTATGAACTTCACATCGAAAGCAATGACCACGATCGCACTCGCTGCGGCGATGACGGCCACATTCGCAGCCGACACGATCAAGATCGGCGTTGCAGGACCCTTCACCGGCGGCTCTTCGTCGATGGGCGTCAGCATGCGTGACGGCGTGAAAATGGCCACTGATGAAATCAACAAGGCCGGCGGCGTGCTGGGACGTCAGATTCAACTGATCGAGCGCGATGACGAGGCCAAGAACGAGCGCGGCGTACAGATCGCCCAGGAATTGATCAACAAGGAAAAGGTCGCAGCGACCGTCGGTTACATCAACACCGGCGTGGCTTTGGCTTCGCAGCGTTTCTACCAGGAAGCGAAGATTCCAGTCATGAACAATGTGGCGACCGGCTCGGCCATCACACATCAATTTGATGACCAACCGGAAAATTACATTTTCCGCAATGCTGCCCATGACAGCATCCAGGCGCCGATGATTGTTGAGGAAGCGATCACACGCCGCGGCTTCAAGAAAGTCGCGATCCTGGCCGATTCGACCAACTATGGTCAGCTCGGTCGCGAGGATCTGGAAAAGGCGTTGGCATTGAAGAACGTAAAGGCGGTCGCTGTCGAGAAGTTCAACATCAAGGATGTGGACATGACGGCCCAGTTGCTGAAAGCCAAGGAGGCCGGCGCTGAAGCTGTACTGACTTATGCCATCGGCCCTGAACTGGCACAGATCGCCAACGGCATGACCAAGCTGGGTTGGAAAGTTCCGATGATCGGCAGTTGGACCTTGTCAATGGCCAACTTCATCGACAACGCCGGCCCCGGCGGAGAAGGTGCGCGCATGCCGCAGACCTTCATCCAGGAGCCGACAACGCCTAAGCGCCAGTCCTTCATCATTAACTACCTGAAGACCTTCAACCCGAAGAATGCCCGCATCGATTCGCCGGTGTCGGCAGCCCAAGGCTATGACTCGATTTACCTGCTGGCCGCAGCGATCAAGCAGGCCGGCAGCACAGACGGCCCGAAGATCAAGGCAGCGCTTGAGGATCTGAAAGCTCCCGTTGAAGGCGTTGTGACCACCTACAACAAGCCATTCACGGCCAAGGACCATGACGCGATCACCGCCAATATCCCGGTGTTCGGCGAAGTCAAGGGTGCCAAGGTGGTTTACGCCTATCCTGATGACCAGAAGAAAGCTTCTGAGATCCGCGTCAAGGATGCAAACGCCAAAGGCGCATTGGTTATCAAGAAGTAATCCACAAGCGAGCGCAGCTTGCCATCTCCCCGCCGGGTAAAACCCCGGTGGTCAGCATTGCCACCGGGCCTCAGCCTGTAGCAAGTCCCTGTTCAGGGAATTTGCTGCAAGCTCGGCCCGATGGGTTTTTTAAGCGCACAAAGGCCCCCCATATGCAGATTTTTACTCAACTGGTATTCAGCGGAATAGCGCTGGGCATGATTTACGCCGTCATTGCCTTCGGCTATCAGCTGACTTTTGCAACCTCCGACACCTTGAACTTCGGTCAGGGCGATGCCTTGATGCTGGGCGCCTTGGTCGGCCTGTCGCTGGTGGGCCTGGGTGTGAATTACTGGCTGATGATTCCGCTGGTATGTCTGTTCGGTGCCTTGCAGGGCGCATTTGTCGAGCGCATCGGCGTGCGACCAGCGATCAAGATGAAATCCGAGTTCGGCTGGATCATGTCGACAATCGCGCTGGGCATCATTTTCAAGAATGTGGCCGAAAACGTCTGGGGCCGCGACGACCTGAAGTTCCCCTCGCCCCTACCTGAATCGCCAATGCATTTTCTCGGCGCCAATGTGCTGCCGATGGAAGTGCTGGTGGTTTTCGGCGCCTTGCTGATGATGCTGTCCGTCGAGGTCTTCAACCGTCGCTCGATCTACGGCAAAGCGGTCGTGGCGACCTTCAACGACCGCGATGCGGCCAAGCTGATGGGCATCAACACTGGTCTGGTCATCACCTTTTCCTACGCGCTGTCGTCACTGACAGCGGCTTTCGCAGGTGTCCTGATTGCACCGCTGACCTTGACTGGCGCCACCATGGGTTCGGTACTCGGCCTGAAGGCTTTTGCTGTGGCAATCATCGGCGGGCTGACCAGTGGCATGGGTATTGTTGTCGGCGGCGTGATCCTTGGCGTAGCCGAGACCACCACCGGCTTTTACCTCTCCACCGGATACAAGGATGTGCCTGGCCTGGTGCTGTTGCTGATCGTGCTTGCAGTCAAGCCCGCCGGCCTGTTCGGCAAGTCGGCCATCAAGAAAGTCTGACCCTCGCATGAAACTCAAACAATTTATCGCCGCAGTCTTGGCTGTGGCCGCATTGGCCGCCTTTCCTTTGGCCTCAGGCAACCCTTATTACATCCACCTGGTCGAAACCATCATGATCTATGCGATCGTGCTGTTCGGACTCGACATCGTGGTCGGCTACACCGGACAAGTCTCGCTCGGCCATGCGGGTCTATTCGGCATCGGCGCTTACACAGCCGGTGTGCTGGTGCTGAAGATGGGGGCTGCGTTGTGGATCACCTT
>CANFIC010000078.1 GCA_947446685.1 Burkholderiales bacterium | reverse complement strand
AGCCCGATGCGGTGCGCAGCAGCCAATGGTGCCGCTGCCAGGACACCGCGCGCCTGGCTTTCGGCGAGTTCGAAGACTGGTCTGCGCTCAATTCCACCTTTGACGGGCAGGGCGACCCGGCCGCTCAGCAACAGGCCTTGCGTGAGCGCTTGCTGGCGATGCCTGCCGGGCGCATGGAAGTCTGGATCACGCACCAGGTCATCATGACCGGCTTGACCGGGGCCTACCCAGGTTTGGGCGAGGGCTTTTTGGTGGATCGGCAAGGGCGCATGCTGGCGCGCGCGGATCTGGCCGCATGAGCGACGCAATGCCCGGTTTGACGGTCTACTTTGATGGCTCTTGCCCGCTTTGTCAGCGCGAGATCGCCATTTATCGCCGCCGGCCGCAGTCGAAGTTGATCGATTGGGTTGATGTCAGCGCCGGGCAGGACCTGGGCGCGATGCTCAGCTGCGAGGCGGCCATGGCGCGTTTCCATGTGCGCGACAGCCGAGGGCGCTTGTTCAGCGGTGCAGCGGCGTTTTCCCGCATGTGGCGGGTATTCCCGGGCTGGCGTTGGCTGGGCTGGTTGTCGGCCTGGCCACCGCTGTCATGGTTGTTCGAGGGCGCTTACCGGTCGTTCTTGCCGCTTCGCCCCAGCTTGCAAAAATGGGCGCGCAAAGCCTTCAAGCAGTCGCCGCATTGAGCCACGGCGTCGCTTCGAAGCGGGCTCGTGATGCAATAGTTATTGATTGACTGCCGCCTCTATCGTCTGGCGCAGCACCTTGGGGGCATAGAGCTGCACGAAATACAGCAAAGTTTCGGACAGGTGGACCTTGCGGCGGAAGCCGACATAAATCTTGTGCTGGCCGAATAATTCGCGCGCATCGATCATCTTCAGGCCCGGATCCTGCGCCTCGTCGAATACCGTGCGCGCCAGAATGGCAATGCCGATGCCGGTTCGGACATAGGTTTTTATGACCTCGGAATCGGCAGCGCTCAAGACAATATTGGGCGTGAGCTGTTCGCGCTGGAAGGCCTCGATAAGCTGCGAGCGCATTGAAAAATTCTGGTCATAGGCAATGATTGGAAACTCCGCCAACTTCTTGAGCGTGATTTTTTTCACCGCCAGCAAAGGATGACCGGCCGGCACGATGATGATTCGGTGCGATTCGTGGCAGGGGATGAACACAAGGCCTTCGAGCGGCTCAGCCGGGGCGGTGCTGATCAGGAAGTCAGCCGTTCCGTCGAGCGTCCAGCGCGTGATTTCCCCCAGATTCCCCTGCAACAAGCGGATATGCGCGTTTGGAAAACGCAGCATGAATTTTTCGATGATCGCCGGTAGCGTATATCTGGCGTGAGAATGGGTCGTGGCAATGGTTAATTTGCCGCCTTTGTTGGCGTTCAGATCGCGGCCGATGTTCTGGATGATCTGTGCATCCTGCAGCATTCTTTTCGCGACCTTGGCGATCTCGGTGCCCGCCACGGTCAGGCCCACTAAGCGGTTTTCCTTGCGCACGAAAATCTGCGTGCCCAGTTCGTCTTCAAGCATTCCCAGGGAGCGGCTGACACCCGATTGCGAAGTATGCAAGCTGCGTGCAGTCTCCGAAATGTTCAGCTGGCACTCGATCACCTGGGCCAGATACAACAACTGTTGAAGCTTCATGACGTAAACAGCCCTGCTGATGGAAATGCACGTCTCGCCCGTGCGCCGTCGAGACTCTACGTCATGCTGCCCATGTCATCGCAGGACAATTTCGCTCCAGCGGGTAAACCCGGCGCGGTGGGGGCCTGCGCCGACCGTGCACCGGGGCGCTATTGCACCGGTTGGGCTGCGGAACCGATCAGGGCAGCCAGCTTTTGAAAACATCCCGCGTGCGTTCCAGCGGATAAAAGCTTGGTTTCAGCGCGGGCAGCATATGTTCGGCAATCGCTTCCGGCGTCCAGCCTCCGCCCATATGGATGCTGCGCGCCGGGCGCATCTGGTTGAAAAGTATCAGCTCATTGTTGCGGCTGTAGAAGACCTGGCCGGTGACGTCCTTGGCGGCGTCGCTGGCAAGAAAGACGACCAGCGGTGCGTTTTTCTCAGCGCCCACCTGCGGCCGCTTCCAGACGCGATCCTGCTGCTCCGGCGTGTTGGTCGGGATGGATTCGGTCATCCGGGTAAATGCCGTTGGGGCCACGCAATTCGAGCGCACATGGTAGCGCGCCATGTCCAGCGCAATGCCTTTGGAAAGTCCGACCAGGCCGATTTTCATCGCGCCGTAATTGGCCTGCCCAACGCCACCGATCAGGCCCGAGGTCGAGGTGATGTGGACAAAGGATCCGCTCTCCTGCTTGCGGAAATACGGCGCCACCGCGCGACTGACATAGAAGCTGCCGTTAAGCCCGACGCCGATGACCGCTTCCCAGTCTTCGGGCATCATTTTGTGAAAAATTACGTCGCGTAATACGGCGGCGTTGTTGACGACGCAATCGATACGCCCATAGGTATCCATGGCCAATTCGGCGATTCGGCAGGCACCGTCCCATTGCGCCACGCTTTCCGTGCTGACCACCGCCTGCCCTCCGGCCGCTGTGATCTGATCGACAGTGTCCTGGGCGGGGCCCAGGTCCCGACCCTCGCCATTGACCGATGTGCCGATGTCGTTGACCACCACTTTGGCCCCGCATGCCGCCATCATCTTGGCGATGGCTTGTCCGATGCCGCGGCCCGCGCCAGTGACGATGACAACTTTGTCCTGGACCATTCCAGCCTTCTGTTCCATGGTTTTCTCCTTGAATTGCCGGAATTGCAGACAGGTCGCGCTTGATTCGAATCGCCATTGAGGGCGAAATTCACTGCCTTACTTGCCGGCCAAGCCGGCCTGTTTGACGGCGATGGCCCATTGCGCGAGTTCTTCCTTGATCTTTGTCGCGAACTGTTCCGGGGTTGAACCTTTGGCCTCAAGCCCGTTGGCCTTGAGCACCGCCGCAATATCGGGCAATTTGAGAATGGCTGCGAACTCGGTTTGAAGCAAATCGACAATCGCTTTCGGTGTTCCCGCCGGCGCCATCACGCCATACCAGGAATTGACGTCGAAGCCCGGATAGAACTCGGAAATCGCCGGCATGGCGGGCAACAAGCCCGAACGCTCGAGCGTGGTGACTGCCAAGCCGCGCAGGCGACCCGCTTCGGCATAAGACATTGCGCCCGATATGCCGATGAAGGCCATGTCGATATGCCCGCCCAGCAGGTCATTGACGACCGGGCCTCCGCCCTTGTAAGGGACGTGAGTCACATCGATGCCGGCCCTCGAGTTCAGCATCGCGCCGACCAGATGACCCGCGCTGCCTGATCCAACCGAGCCGTAGGTCAGCTTGCCAGGATTGCTCTTGGCATAGGCGATCAGTTCCGGCAGGGTTTTGACCGGCAAGCCGTTGCGAACCAGCAGCATCAAGGCAGCCGAGTCGAGTTGGGTGATGGGCGCGAAATCCTTCACCGAGTCATAGGGCAAATCGGCGCGCATGGCGGGATTGATGGCGACCGGCGCGAGGTAGGTGATCAGCAGGGTGTAGCCGTCCGGAGGCGATTTCGCCACAAAGGCGGAAGCGATCGCTCCATTCGCGCCGGCCCGGTTATCCAGCACCACCGCTTGTCCCAGGCGCTCACTCAGCTTGGCCATCACGGGCCTGGCAATCACGTCGAGCGGACCGCCCGGGGGCGATGTGCTGATGACCTTGATGGGCTTGTCCGGATAGCCGGGCGCCGCCGCTGCCGCTGCCGCGATGCTTGCGCTTAGGGCCAAGGCGGCAAAGGTGACGCAGAGCTGGCTTGCCAGCGCCATGCCTGCCGAGGTTCTTGCGATTTGCCTGAGCATCTTGTTCTCCTAAAGCGTGGCTTCGCTGCCAAGCAGGACGGTGCATTGACTGGAAAAATAGCCGCCGTTGCCATGCGCCAGAGCGACATCGCAAGCGCTGACCTGCCGTTTGCCCGCCACCCCTTGAATCTGCCGCGCGGCTTCGATGAGAATCAGCAGCCCGTACATGCCGGGATGGCAATAAGACAGCCCGCCTCCGTTCGTGTTGACCGGCAGCGAGCCTCCGGGCGCGATGCGTCCGCCACCGACGAAGCTGGCGCCTTCGCCCTTGGCGCAAAAGCCGAGGTCTTCCAGAAAAAGGATAGGCGTGATCGTGAAGGCGTCATAGAGCTCGAGCACGTCCACATCCGCCGCCGAGAGGCCGGCCATGTCGTAGGCGCGCCGTCCTGAGTGGACCGCGGCGGTCTCGGTCAGGTTCGCCATATTGGAAATATTCTGATGGCTCAAAGCCTCGCCGGCGCCGAGCACATAAGCGGGTTTTTGCCGCAGATCCTTGGCGCGTTCGGCCGAGGTCAAAATAATCGCACCGCCGCCATCGGTCACCAGGCAGCAGTCGCGCACGCTCAACGGGCTGCAGACCATGCGTGAATCGAGGACCTCTTGCCGGGTCAGCGGCTTTTTCTCCCATGCCGCGGGGTTCAGCAGCGCCCATTGACGGGCCGCTACCGCCACGTCTGCGAGGTTCTCCCGCGTTGCGCCGTATTCATGCATATACCTTGAGGTCGCCAGCGCGTAGGCGGTCGGCGGCAGCCAAGGGCGATAGGGCGATTCATAGGGGTCATATTCCTCGCGCCGCACATTCGAGCGGCCCTGGCTGCGCTGCGTGCTGCCGTAGACCACCACCGCGACATTGCAAAGCCCCTGCCGGATGGCTGCCATCGCGTGCAGAACATGGGCCATGAACGATGAACCGCCGATCACGGTTGAATCGGAGTAGCGCGGCTGGATGCCCATGTACTGGCAATAGGTCAGCGTCGGCACGCGCAACTGCCCGGCCGCGGCGAAGACGCCGTCTACATCGCTCAACTGCAAGCCGCAATCCGCCAAGGCGCGATGCGTGGCCTGAGCCATCAGATCGACGGGTGACAAGCCGGGTGCAACGGCACCCAGATCTGATTCGGCGGTTCCAACAATCGCTATCGATCCTCTGAGCGTCATGGTCAGCTCACCTGCAAAAGGGTAAAGACGGGATAAGGCGGCTGCTCGCCGCCGCCAGGATGCATCCGCACCTTGACCCGGGTGCCAATCTGGACGTTTTCGGGTGGCAGATCTTCGACCCGGCTCATCATTCTGAAGCCCTCGTCGACATCAATCAGCGCCACGTTGTAGGGCGTCTGGTCTTTGCGATAGACCGTCGTGGTGGCATAAACCGTCCCCAGGCCGGCGCTTTCGCGCCATTCCAGATCGGCCGATCCGGAGACCGGCGCGATCACGCGCGGGTAGAAAAATGCGCGTCCCGTGCTGGCATCAACCTGGTAGGCCAGCTTGCCTTCCCGGCAATAGGCGAGGTAGGTATTCAGCGGTGAAGCTGGCGGGTCAATGTTTTGCATGCTCACCCTCAAGCTGGTTTTGCAGAACAATCAATGCATCGGCCACATAAGCGCCGTCGCCTTCGTGCGACACCAAGACCGGATTGATGTCGATTTCGGCGATCTGGTCGCGATGCTCGTGAGCGACTTGCGCGACGCGGACAAGCATTTCGGCGAGGGCGGCAATATCGGCATGTGGCTGTCCGCGATAGCCGGTCAGCAGCGGATAGGACTTCAATTCCTGCAGCATGCTGCGGGCCTGCTGCAGATCGAACGGGGCGAAGCGATACGAGACATCGCGAATCAGTTCGACGAAGACGCCGCCCAGGCCCACCATGACGAGCGGACCGAAACAGGGGTCGTTGCGCACGCCGATGATGACTTCGACGCCCTTCAACTGGCGCTGCACCAGCAAGCCATCGAGATGCGCTTGCGGCGCCAGGCGGCGGATCGCAGCCAGCATGTTCGACGCAGATTCCTTCAGCTGATCCAGGCTGTTGATATCAAGCACCACGCCGCCGACTTCGGTTTTGTGATGGATGTCCGGCGAGCTGATCTTCAGAACCAGCGGGCCCTTGAACGGCAATGCATCCAAGCTGGCCAGCTCTTTCGGACTGAGCAGGATTTCTGGTACCGGCGTGATGCCCGCCTGGTCGAAAAAACGCTTGGCAGCGTATTCGTTGATGACGCCCTGCGCGTTGGCGGCGGGCAAGGTGTTGACCGCCGTGGCGGGCCTAGCGGCCGCAACCTCCGCCGGCCGATATTGCCGCTGGCGCTGCGCAAACTTGGCCAGCGCTGCGGCGGCAAAGGTCGCGCGGCCGGGCGTGGCATGCCAGGAGATATGCAGCCGTTCCAGCGAGAGGATTTCCTGGTTGTTGCGGTCCGGCGGCGCGCCCCATGCGACGAGGATAGGTTTGCCGCTGCTGGCCTGGATCTTGGCGAGAATGTCCAGTTGTTCGCCTTTGGCCAGCGTCTGCGCAGCGCGCATCAGGATCAGGTCGACGTTGGGATCTTCGGCGACGATCCTGACCGCCCGGTTGAAATGCGAAGCGTCGTTCAATACCTGGGCCGTCAGATCAAAGGGGTTATCCAGCGTGGCATATTCCGGCAGGAATTCCCTGAGTGCGGCATCGCTGGCTGGAGTCAATGTGCTCAGGGCAAGACCGGACTGTTCGCAGCAATCGGCAAACAACACACCGGCGCCGCCCGACACCGTGATGATCGCGGCGCGGTTTCCTGCCGGCAGCTTGCGCGAGCCAAAGGCGCGGGCGATGTCGATCAGGTCCTCGACTTCATGAATTTCAATGAAGGCGCCGGTTGCGAAGGCGGTGCGGTAAAACTGGTAATCGGAGGTGACGTTTGCTGTGTGCGAAGCGGCTGCCTGCCGGCCCCGGTCGGAGTTGCCCACTTTCCAGACCAGAATCGGCTTGCCCAGCGCCAGCGCGCGCTCGCCAAGCCGGCGCAGGCGTTGGCCGTCCCGGATGCCTTCGAGATAGGTCGCGACGATTTTTATATCGTCCTGCTCGATGAAATATTCAAGAAAATCGAGCGTTCCCAGGTCTGTTTCATTGCCGGTCGAGACGACATAGTTGAAGCCGATCCCGGCATATTGCGCATGGCCCAGCACGCCGTAGCCAAATCCACCGCTTTGGCTGACCAGGGCCAGTTCGCCCGGGCGAAGCGCGTTGTTCAGAAAAATCGCGCCGAAGCCGCAGAGGGCGCGGTTGCGCAAGTTCATGATGCCCTGGCAGTTGGGGCCGACAACGCGAACGCCGCTGACCCGGATCGCTGCTTCGAGCTCGGCCTGCGCCTGGGCCCCTTTTGCGCCGATTTCGTTGAAGCCCGCCGAGAGCACGACAGCGAAGGAAATGCCGGCCTTGCCACAGGCGAGCAGGGTCGCCGGCACATGGCTGCCGCCGATGCAGATGATGGCGACATCGCAGGGCTGGGGCAAATCACCGACCGAGTGGTAACAAACCAGGTCTTCGACCGACTCGTACTTGCTGTTGACCGGATAAATCGCGCCGGCGTAACCGTTGACGCGCAGCGCGGCCAAGGCCTGGGCGCCGATGCGTCCCTTGCCTGGCGACGCGCCGATCACGGCAATGCCGCGGGGGTTGAACAGCCGGAACAAATCCGGTCCGATGGAGGGGGAGGTGTTGGGCACGAGAGCTCTATGCGGCCGGATCGGCCATCAATGTGAAGGCAAGGCGAGCACGTTGCGCGCGATCAGGTTGCGCTGAATTTCGCTGCTGCCCGCGCCAATCGTGACCCAGCGCGCTGTAAAAAACGGGCTGACCAGATCGATTTTTTCGCCGCCCATATCGTGATCACCCGGGATGGACGAGTACTCGCCGCTGGACTCGAACATCAGGTCGGCGATGCGTTGCAATGTTTCGGTGGCCCAGATTTTCAGCATCGACACTTCGGTGCCCAAGGTTCCGCCTTGCTTGATGACTTCCACGTAACGCCGATAGGCGGCTGACAAATCGGCAACATCGGCACTGACCTGGGCGAAGCGGTCAACGAATCCCTGATCGTTGAACAGGCCTCGCTGACGGGCGGTCAGCTCCAGGCGCCCCAGCACATATTGGCAACGCTTCGGGCTGCCGGTAAAAATGCGCTCGAAGCCCAGCAGGGCCTTGGCCAGCGTCCAGCCCTGATTGATTTGCCCGACAAGATTGCCGCGCGGGACGCGGACGTCGTCCAGGAAAACCTGGCAAAACTCCTCATGGCCGGCCAGATTGCGGATCGGACAGATGGTCACGCCGGCCACGCGCAAGTCGATCAACAGGAAACTGATGCCGGCCTGCTTCTTGACGTTCGGATCGGTGCGCACCAGCGCAAACATATGGGTGGCGTCCTGCGCCAGCGTGGTCCATATTTTCTGGCCATTGACGATAAATTCGTCGCCTTCCAGCACCGCGCGCGTTTGTACGCTGGCCAGATCGGAGCCCGTGTTCGGCTCGGAATATCCCTGGCACCAGATATGCTCGAAGGACAGAATTTTCGGCAAATAGAACTGCTTTTGTTCGGTTGAGCCGAACTTGATCAGCAGCGGCCCGACATTGACCACGCCCATGTCCGGCGCACGGCCGACGCCGGCGCGCTCTTGTTCCTCCATGAAGATCACCAACTTGCTGGCGTCCAGTCCCATGCCGCCGTATTCAAGCGGCCAATTCGGCGCGATCCAGCCCTGTTGATGCAATGTCAGCGTCCAGTCGCGAATTTCGCTCCAGCGGAAACGGCGCAGTTGGTGCCGAAGTTCGTCGGGATAGGCCGATTCGAAAAAATCCCGCAACTGCAGGCGGAAATCATCGTCAGGCAGGGAGTTCAGTTCAGCAACTGTTGTCGTCATGATCGGTAGCCTTGGCATGCGGGCGCTATTGAAGGTAGGTGGCGCGGAAGTAATCGCGTCGTTGCCGGGTTCCGTTGCCCAGCCAGGCCGACAGCACCATCGCGCGTTTGACCAGACATCCCAGGTCGTATTCGTCCGTGTAGCCGATGGCGCCGTGCAACTGGACCGAGTCCTTGACGATGCGCAGCGCGGCGTCGGAGCATCTGGCCTTGGCGCGCGCAACCGTCGCGACCAATTCCGCTCCGCTCAAGCCAGCGCTTACCGCTTCGAGCGCTTCACTCAGGACCGAAAAGCTCAGATCTTTTTGGACGAACATGTCGGCCGCCTTGTGCTGCAGAGCCTGGAAGCTGCCGATCGCCTGACCGAACTGGACGCGGGTACGCATATATTCCAGCGTCAGTTTCAGCGCCGCGGACATCACGCCATAGAGCTCGGCACTGGCTGACAGGGTTCCGTAGACAAGCGCCTTGTCGAGGATGCGCGCGACTTCCTTGCCGCTGGCAAGAACCTGCGAGACCGGTGCGTCGCTCAGGCTGATGGTTTGATAGCAGGTACCGTCGACGGCATATTCATCGCCGCGCTCAATCCCTGGGGCTTGCGCGGCCACCAGACAGAGGCTGGTGGTGCCCTGGTCGGCCGCGACCACAATGTAGAAATCCGGCTGCCCATCGGAGACGATCAGGGTCTTCCGACCATTGACGACTAGTTCGTCGCCTGGGCCGCTGAGCGCGGTCTCGAGACGTTCGGCCTCGTCGGGGAAGCGAGTCTCCTTCCAGGCCAGCGCGTAGCTGCGCTGTGCGCTCATCAGGTCGCTCAAATGGGACGCCATGTCAGCACCCTTGCTTTCGCTCAAGACCACCGAGCTCATCACAGCACAGGCGGAAAAAGGCGAGGCTACGGCGATGCGTCCCAGCTCCTCGGAAATGACCGCCATTTCGCGCACGCCCAGGCCGACCCCGCCCAGCTCTTCAGGAACCAGCACGCCCAACCAGCCCTGGTCTGCGAAGGCTTGCCAAAGTGCCTCGGACTGTTCTCTTGAGCCGCGCTGTATCGCGCGGGCCAGGTTCATGCCGCCCAGTTTCTGCAACGCCGTTTTCGATGCGTTCGAGAGCATCGAGCGGGTTTCGTCGTCCACCGTGGAATTCATGCTTGCGCCTTCAAATCAGGAAAACAGGGCTTTTTTGATCGACCTTGGTCGTCCGAGCCACCGGCAGACGGCCTTCAGCCGCGTATCTCCGCGATGCCGTTATTCAGCACCACCGCGTCCCGAGCCGGGACCAGCGCGCGGAAACTCACCTTTTCCCCGTCGCGCCATATTTCGGTGCGGATGACTTCGCCTGGATAAACGGGCGCCGAAAAGCGCGCGTCGATCGCGACCAGTTTTGTCGGGTCGTAGTTGCACAGAGTTTTCAGAATCGCGTGCCCGGCAACGCCGAACGTGCACAAGCCATGCAATATCGGCCCCGAGAATCCGGCGGCTCGTCCGACTGCCGGTTCGATATGCAAGGGGTTGCGATCCCCGCTCAGGCGGTAGATCAAAGCGGCCTGCGGCAGCGTTGCCAGATCGCAGACGAAGTCGGGTGCCCGGTCGGGAATCTGCTGCATCGGTTTGGACTGGCTTGTCGGGCCATCGAAACCACCGTCCGCTCTGCAAAACGTTGTCGCACTTGCCGAGAAAACCAGGTCGCCGCTGTTCTTTTCGTAGACCTTGCGTTCTGAGTAGATCAGGGCGCCTTTTTCCTTGCCCTTGTCGACGATATGCGTCACTTCGGTATTGCCGACCAGTTCGCCCTCGGGCGGAATCGGCTTGAAAATTCGTATGCCCTGTTCCGCATGCACCAGCTTGGCCCGGGTGACGCCGGCCTCGGCTTTATACAGCCAGCCCCAGGGATAGCCCAGGATCGTGGCCATGGTCGGCAAGGTCAGCAGTTCTTTCTCATAAACGAAACGCAGCTGCTGGCCATCCAATGGATCCTGGCCCAACCCGATGCCCAGGGCATACAGGATCGAGTCGTTGGCGGTGTAGCGATGGGCGAGCCCTTCGATTTTCCAGTTCTTCAGTCGTTCATAGTTCAGTGGCATTTGAATGGTTCCTGGTTCACAAGCATGGGATGTGGCAGCAGTCGGCGTGAATGTCAGTCTTTCTTGATGTCGGCTTTCCGGATGATTTCTGCCCATTTCTGGGAATCGATCTGGATTCGTTGTGCCGACTGCTCCGGACTGCTCGGGAAAGGCTCATTGCTGTTGTCGAGGTAGGTCTTGCGGAGTTCCGGGCTGTCGAGTGCCTTCAATAAGGCCGCATTAAGCTTCTGCACGATCGGCTTTGGCGTATTTGCAGGCGCCAGAATGGCCCAGAAGGTTTCAAGGTTGTAGCCCGGCAGACCCGCTTCGTCGAGCGTGGGGACGTCCGGCAGCAGAGTTGACCTGGTCTTGGAAGAGACTGCCAGCGCGCGAAGTTTTCCGGCCTTGATGGACGGGACAACCGACGACAGCCCGGGAAACGCCATGTCCACCCGGCCGCTGAGCAGGTCGAGCATCATCGGCCCAGCGCCCGCATAGGGCACGTGAACCATGCGGATCCCCGTCATGCTGTTGAAGAGTTCAGCGGCCAGATGACCGACATTGCCCACGCCGGCCGAGCCGTAATTCAGCTGGCCACCCTTGGCTTTTGCCAAGGCGATCAGTTCCTTGACGTTTTTGGCTGGCACTGAAGGGTGGGTCACCAGCACGAATTGCGAGGTTGCCGCGATGCCGACCGGACTGAAATCTTTCACCGTGTCGTAAGGCACCGGCCCCAGGTGTTGGGAAATCGTCAGCGCGCCATTGCTGCCGAGCAGAATGGTGTATCCGTCAGGCTGAGCCTGTGCCACCAAGCTGGCGCCGACCACGCCGCCGGCTCCGCCCCGGTTGATGACGACGATGGATTCGCCCAGAAATTCGCCGAGCTTCAAGGCCAGCGGCCGGGCAATCAGATCCGCCGTGCCGCCTGGCGCAAATGGCACGATCATGCGGATGGGCCGCGAAGGGTATTCGTCGGCAGTTGCTGAGGCAGCCAGAAAAATCTGGAATGCCAGGACGAAGAAAATACGGTAGCGCATTTTGTCTCCTTGGGATGCAGAGCATCTCTTGATGTCGCGCCGGTTCGAGGTGTAATTCAAAGCCGATCGCTGCGGCTTTACAGGTGGCGTCGATCGATGATATGGGATCGATTTGGATGCAGCAAATGATGGTTTTAGGCACTGCTATCTAATTTTTAGATGGACAGTTGCGCTCACGCGGAGGCGCTGCATGCCCCGGCTTTGAAGTGAAGCAGGATTTTTTCCGCCTGGATTTGTTCGAAAAAACCCATTCAGTCTGAGGGTAAAGCCGGGAGCAAGCGCCGCGCCAGGACGGTCATACTTGCCCCGCGGCGCTTGAATTCGCGGCCCGCTGGCACCCAAAACCCACAAGGAGACCTATGAAAAAGACCATCTTGGCCGCGGGAATCGCGGTTTTTGCCTTGACCGGCATCGCGCTTGCCCAGCAGGCCGGCTTCACGCGCATCGCGCTGCAGACCCAGGACCTCAGCGCACCTGGTCGGGTCGCCGTGCAGGCCAGGGCCGAGTTCGAGCCCGGGGTGGCGGCCGGCAGGCACACCCATCCGGGCGAAGAGCTGGGCTATGTACTCGAAGGCCAGTTGGAACTGCGCATCGATGGTCAGGCGCCCAGAATCGTCAAAGCCGGCGAGACCTTCTTTGTGTCTGCGGGTCTGGTGCATGACGGCGTGAATACCGGCAGCAGCAAGACCAAGGTATTGGCCACCTATGTGGTCGAAAAAGGCAAGCCGGTGGCGACACCGGCCAATTGATTTCCGGCCTTCAAGCAGCCAGGCCGAAACCGGCTTGGCGTCGATCCAGCTGCGGGAGGCGCTTCCGGATTTCGCTCAGAACGACCAGGTTCCCTGGCCCGACAGGATCCAGGGCTTGCCGCTGTAATTTCCGTTGAGCAAGCCAGAAGCCGCCTGACCTGCGGCATCGGCGGGCGCGTTGATCGATCCGTCCTTGACCCAAAGGTAGGCTGCGCCGAAATCGAGCTTGAACCCATTGTT
>CANFIC010000077.1 GCA_947446685.1 Burkholderiales bacterium | reverse complement strand
GCAATGGCTGATCGACGAAAAAGCGCCCGGCGTCGAACGACTCGGCGGCGATGAATGGCTGCAGACCGCTTACCTGGAGTCCGACCAGGCCAAGGACATCTTCATGGAAGTTTTCGGCAGCTGGGCCAGAACCAGGACCAAAGCCTATCTGTACCGTGAAGGACAGCGCCGCCATGTGCCGGCGGCTGCCATCAACACGACCGAAGACCTGGTCGCGAGCGCGCAATTGCAGGCTCGCGGTTTTTTCGTCGACAGCATGCAGCCAGGTCTGCCCCGGCCGGCGGTGATGCCCGGCGCGCCCTATCAGTTGTCGCTGACGCCCTGGGCCATGAGCAGCGCGGCGCCGACCCTGGGCCAGCACAATGATCAGGTCTATACCGGGCTGGGATTGAGCAAGGCCGAGCTACTGCTTCTGTCGCGCCAAGCGGTGATCTGATGAGCAAATTGCCGCTTTCCGGAATCCGCGTCACCGACTTCACCTGGATCGGTGCGGGCTCGTACACGACCAAGATACTCGCCGATGCCGGGGCCGATGTGGTGAAGATCGAGAGCGCCGCCAGGGTCGATTCGCTGCGTCTGGCAGCTCCTTACAAGGATGGCATCAAGGGCTTGAACCGCAGCGGTTATTTTGCCGACCGCAACTCAAGCAAGCGCAGTCTGACCTTGAACATGAAGCATCCGCGCGCCCTCGAGCTGATTGCCAGGCTGATCCGCCAGAGCGATGTGATCGCCAACAATTTCACCCCCGGCGTGATGGACCGCTTCGGTTTGAGTTACGAAGCCGTCCGGCAGATCAAGCCCGACATCATCTATCTGGCGATGTCGATGCAGGGCAGCACCGGCCCGGAAAAAGACTACCTCGGCTATGGCGCCACGATGGCGGCGGTGACCGGCATCCAGCAACTGACCGGCCTGCCCGGGCGCGAGCCTGCGGGCACCGGGACCAACTATCCCGACCATATTCCCAACCCCTGCCATGCCGCTTTCGCGATCCTGGCGGCCTTGCGTCATCGGCGCCGCAGCGGCCAAGGCCAGCGCATTGATATGGCGCAGACCGAGCCGACCGTCGCCTTGCTGGGCCCGGCCGTGCTGGACTTCAGCGTCAACGGCCATGTCCAGCAGGCCCGCGGCAACCAGCATCCCGATGCCGCGCCCTATGGGGCTTACCGCTGCGCTGGCGACGACCGCTGGATTGCCATCTGCGTGATGAATGACGCCCAATGGCAGGGTCTGGGCAAGGTGCTGGGCGCACCGGCCTGGATGCAAGACGCCGCTTTGGCCAGCAATTCCGGCCGGCTGGCACAACGCGAGGCAATCGATCAGCAACTCAACCAAGCAACGCAAAACCTGGACCGCAAGGGGCTCAGCGCAGCTTTGCAAGCGCAGGGCGTGCCCGCCGGGCCGGTGAACGATGCCGCCGACGTGATCCAGGATCCCCAACTGGACCATCGCGGCCATTGGCTGACGCTGGAACATCCTGAAATGGGTCCCTCGCTCTACAACGCCCAGCCCTTCCGTTTTTCGCGCAGCGCCGCCGGCGTGCCCAAGCCGGCGCCAATGCTCGGCCAGCACACCGAGGAAATCTGCCGTGAATTGCTGGGCCTGAGCGGAATTGAAATCGAACAGCTCGCCGGTGAAGGCGCGCTGACCTGAAGGCAGAAAGAAAGCTATGGCCACCGTCGAAATCACACTCAAGGACCATGTTGCAACGGTCACGCTGAATCGCCCCGAAGCGATGAATTCGGTCGACCCGGAAATGCGCGCGCTGCTGCACAGTTGCTGGGATCGCCTGCACGACGACGATGAAATCCGGGTGGTGATCGTGACCGGCGCGGGAACGCGGGCTTTTTGCACCGGTTCGGATTTGAAGAAGACCTTGCCCAGCCAGAACAGCGCCGCGCAACCGCAGTTCGGCAACCCGGCGGGCGCCTCGCTGATCGCCAATTTAAGCACCGACAAACCGATGATCGCGGCCATCAACGGCTTCGCCATGGGCGGCGGCATGGAGCTGGCCCTGGCCTGTGACATCCGCATTTGTTCCGAGAACGCCGAATTCGCGCTGCCCGAAGTCAAGGTCGGCAGCATGCCTGGCGCAGGCGGCACGGTCAGGTTGCCACGCTTCATCGGCCGTTCGGATGCGATGCTGATGCTGCTGACAGGCAACCGCAGCAATGCCGCCGAAGCCTTGCGCATCGGCCTGGTCAGCAAGGTGCTGCCGCAAGCGGAACTGCTTGCCGAAGCCGAGGCGATCGCGCAGACTATCGCGGCCAATGCGCCGCTTTCGGTGCGGGCGGTCAAGCGCATGGTGCTGAAGGGCGAGGACATGCCCTTGGAGCAGGCCATCGAGGCCGAACGCCTCGCCTTCGGCCTGCTCTATTCCAGCGAAGACCGGATCGAGGGCCGCCTTGCCTTCGCCGAGAAACGCAAGCCGCAATTCAAGGGGCGCTGACCGCGCCGCTCACCTCCACCTGCTGTCAGACACAACATGCACCCATTACGCGACAAAACCGCCATTGCCGGCGTCGGCGCCAGCCGGCAGGGCAAGTTCCCGGACGCCACACCGATCTCGCTGGCCGTCGAAGCTTTCAAAGCGGCCCTCGATGACTGCGGTTTGAAGAAGGACCAGATCGACGGCATCCTGACCATGCCGGGCAATACCTCGCCCGAAGGGTCGATGAATTTCCTGCGCTTTGGTGAAACCGTGGGCATCAACCCGCGCTACACCGGCAGCAAGAGCATGGGCGGCGGAACTGCCGGCGCCTTGTTGCACGAAGCGGCGATGGCGGTCAATGCCGGCTTCGCCAACTATGTCGCCTGCGTCTTTGGCGACACTGCGGCCACCGGCGGCACACGCTTCAGCCGGGCCTCGGGCTGGGGCGACTCCTGGGGCATCTGGGGCTTCATGGCGGCCTGTGCCAACAGCGCGATCACCGCATCACGGCATATGGCGCTATATGGCACGACCAGCCGCCAGCTGGGTGAAATCGCGGTGGCCTGCCGCCGCCATGCGTCGATGAACCCCAACGCCATCATGCGCAAGCCGATCACGCTGGAGGATCATCAGAATTCACGCTTCATCGTCGAGCCGCTGCATCTGCTCGATTGCTGCCTGATCTCGGACGGTGCCGTCTGCGTCATCGTCACCACCAAGGAGCGGGCGCGCGACCTGAAAGCCAATCTGGTGACGATCTCGGGGATGGGCCAGGCCTACACGACCGAAAACATGGAGCGCGAAGACTGGTGGTATGTCCCGCATCAGAAACTCGCCGTCGGTGATGCCTACGCGATGGCCGGCATGGGGCCTGCCGACATCGACGTCTGCCAGCTCTACGACAACTTCACCAGCAGCGTGCTGCTCTGGTTCGAACATGCGGGTTTTTGCAAGGTCGGCGAATCGGGGCCCTTCGTCGAAGGCGGTCGCATCCAGCTGGGCGGCGAACTGCCGATCAACACGGCCGGCGGCAATCTCTCCGAATCCTATATGGAGGGCTGGCTGCATATCGTCGAAGGCGTGCGCCAGTTGCGCGGCGACTGCGGTATCCGCCAGGTCGAAAATGCACAAACCTGTCTGGTCACCGGACGCGGACTGGCGCTGAACTGCTCCAACGCGACGATTCTGAGCAAAGGATGATCAAGCCATGAGCGAATATCTAAAACCGCTGCCAACGCTTTGTGCCGAAAACCGCCCGTTCTGGGATGGCTGCCGTGAGCACAAACTGCGCATGCAGCAATGCGGCGGCTGCAAGCATGTCCGCTTCCCCATCAGCCCGGTCTGTCCCAGATGCCTGGACGATGCCTTCGAATGGCTGGATTTGTCGGGGCGCGGCGAAGTGTTTTCCTACATCGTCTTCCATCAGGTCTACAACAAGGCTTTCGCTGCCGATGCGCCCTACAACGTGGCCCTGGTGCAGCTCGAAGAAGGTCCGCGGATGTACAGCAATGTCGTCGGCGTTCCCAATGACGCGGTCAAGGTCGGCGACAAGCTGGAAGTGGTTTTCGACCCGGTCACCGATGCCATCACCATTCCACGTTTTCGCCTGCGCCAGCCACCGCTGGCCAGCACAACCCATCAAGGAACGATATGCGCGTAGCCATACTCGACGACTATGCGCATCTGGCGCTGAAACTGGCCGACTGGAGTGCATGCGCAGGGCGCTGCGAACTGCAGGTGTTCGACCGCCATTTGTCAGAGGATGAAGCGGTCGAACAATTGCAGGATTTCGACGTCATCTGCCTGTTGCGGGAGCGGATGGCGATACCGCGTTCATTGCTCTTGCGTCTGCCAAGGCTGAAGCTGATCTGCATCACCGGATCTAAGCACCGGACGCTGGACCTGGCCACCGCCATCGAACGCGGCATCACCGTATCCTTTACCGCGCGCAGCCAGAATGGCCAGTTCGCGACGGCTGAGCTGGCCTGGGGAATGATGCTGTCGCTGGCGCGCCATATCCCCGCCGAGGTGGCCAGGATGAAGATCGGCGGCTGGCAGGACAGCGTCGGCTATGCGCTGGCCGGACGCACGCTCGGTTTGCTGGGCCTGGGCCGGCTGGGCAGCCGGATGGTGCCGATTGCCCGCGCCTTCGACATGGACGTCATCGCCTGGAGCCAGAACCTCAGCGCTGATGCTGCCGCAGCGCTGGGGGCGACCCGGGTCGAAAAAGACGAGCTGTTCAGCCGCAGCGATTTCCTCAGCCTGCATCTGGTGCTGAGCGAGCGCTCGCGCGGCA
The DNA here is from genome assembly GCA_947446685.1 of Burkholderiales bacterium. Classification (GTDB taxonomy): domain Bacteria; phylum Pseudomonadota; class Gammaproteobacteria; order Burkholderiales; family Burkholderiaceae_C; genus Paucibacter_A. Next base: position 8,096 of record CANFIC010000077.1, on the reverse strand, counting down.
TCGTCGGTGCACGCGAGCTGGGCTTGATGAAGCCCAGTGCCTACCTGATCAACACCTCGCGCGGCCCGCTGATCGACCACGACGCCTTGCTCGAGGCCTTGCGCCAGCGCCGCATCGCCGGCGCCGCGCTCGACACCTTCGAAGTGGAACCGCTGCCTGACGACGAACCGCTACGGCAGTTGGACAACGCGCTGCTGACGCCCCACATCGGTTACATGGCCGAGGAGCTGCTGACGGACTTCTACCGGGACACGGTCGAGAACCTGCAGGCCTGGCTGGACGGCAAACCGATTCGCACCCTGAGTCCGCTTGCCAGCAAACCATGATGGAGAGAGAAATGCACCGACGATCATTTCTGGGCACCATTCCCGCCGCCGCCCTGCTGGGTGCAGGTTTGCCGCAACAAGCCAGCGCGCGTGAGGAGTTCCCGAGCCGGACTTTGCGCCTGATCGTGCCGCTGGCACCAGGCGGCGGCACCGATGTCGTGTCGCGACTGGTGGCGAATGAATTCGGCCGGATCCTGGGCCAGTCGATGGTGGTCGAAAACCAGAGCGGCGGCAGCGGGACCATCGGCATGACGACCGTCATCCGCGCCTTGCCGGATGGCTATACCTTGCTGACCGGAACGCCCTCGCTTTCGATCAACCCGTCGCTGCGCAGCGATATGAAATTCGATCCGCTGAAGGATCTGCAGCCGGTCTCCTTGCTGACCCGCGTGCCCTATGTGCTGGTGGCTTCGACTGCGTCCCGGTTCAAATCGGTGCAGGACTTGCTGACGGCGGCCAGGGCGGCCCCAGGCACGATCACCATCGGCTCACCCGGCATAGGCAGCGGCGGCCATCTGGCGGCCGAGTTGTTTCAGCTGACCGCCGGCATCAAACTGGTCCACATCCCTTACAAAGGCACCAGCCCGGCGATGGTCGACCTGCGCGGCGGACGCATCGACTTGCTCTTCGGCACCACGCCGGCCGTGGCCCAATTCGTCAAGTCCGGGATGCTGGTGCCGCTGGGGATGACCAGCATGGCGCGCACCGCCATTCTTCCCGACGTGCCGACGATCCATGAAAGTGGCGTGCCGGGCTTCGAAACCTATTCCTGGTATGGCATCTGGGCGCCGGCAAAGACGCCACGCGCCATCGTCGATCGCCTCAACGAGACCATCCGGGCGGCCTTGCGGCAACCCAGCGTGCTGGCTGCCATCAAGGCCGATGGCGGCGAGCCGGAACCGGCTTCACCGGAAGACACCGGCCAATTCCTGGCCCAGGAAATCGCCAAATGGCGCAAGGTGATCGTTAGCGCCGGGATCAAACCGGAGTAAGCCAAGCAGGCGGGTGGCTGCCCAAGGGCACGGCGGGAAGGTCCCAGCGCGGGGCTGTTTCCGACATCTTCACGATCGGCCCCAGATGCGTCAGGCGCCCGGCCGGCGAATCGGAATCGGTCATGCAGTTGCGCAGCTGATCGGTCGAGATTTCCCCCGGGCAGGCGTTGAATTGTTCAGCCGTCATCAGGCCATGCTGGCGGATCCAATGACCGGTGCCGGCAAGCGAGATCCTGACCAGCCAGCTACCGCCTTCGCGAGCGCGTCGACCCAGGGCCACCATGGCGCCATAGGCTATCAAATATCCGGCGACATAATCCTGCGCCGAGACCGGCAAAAAGGCCGGCATCTGCCCCTCGGGCCGCCAGGCCATGCCATTGGCGGATTGCACGATCGTGTCGTAGCCGCGCCGCAAGGACCAGGGCCCGGTATGGCCCCAGGCGCTCAGCGTCACATAGACCAGCCCGGGCCGCAACTGCGCCAGCGCCTCGGGCGAAAACCCGCGCAAGTCCAGGCTTTGCGGCCTGTAGGCTTGCGAAAAGACATCCGCTTCACGGATCAGCGACTTGAGCTGCTGCGCCTGCGCCGGCTCGCGCAGATCGAGAAAAGTCGAGCGCTTGCCCAGCCCGGTGTCGAGGTCGAACATGCCGGAATCCGGCAGCCCCTCGCGCGAGACCCGCAGGACTTGCGCGCCATGCTCGGCCAGCGTCTTGCCGCAGGTCGGGCCGGCCAGCACCCGGGTCAGGTCGAGCGCCCGGATCCCCGACAAGGGTCGATCGCCTGCGGGCATCGGCTCGGGGGGCGCCTCGCCGATCTTGATGATCTCGAGCAGCGGCAAGGCGGCCACGGCGGCGGCCTGCGGCGTCGCCAGCCATTGCGCTTCGTTGCGGACCAGGGCGCAGCAGCCGCCGGCATCGAAGATCGCCTGCTCGAGGGCTTCGCCGTGCCACAAGGCCACCGCTGCGGCAACCGCTGCTCGGTCGGGGCCGACGCCGAGCACCCCGAGATTGCGGTCGCGCAGATTGAAGAAATTGCAATGCAGGTGGATCCAGCGCTGGTCTTGCAACTGGTAGAAACCGGTGACTTCATCGCGCGGCCTGGGTGGCTGGCGCCCGTCGATCTTCAGGTAATGGTTGCTGCGCAAGGCTGCGGCCGCCGCGATCAGGTCGACTTGCAGGGCTTGCTGACGTCCGGTTTTCAAGGCCCAGAGATCGGCTGCGGCGAGGCCGGCAGCGGCGATCGAAGCCGCCCCCGGTGCGGCCAGCCGGTAGGGGCTGCGGAACAAGGGATCAGCACCCGAAAACTGGACTGAATCGGCAGCAGAGGCCGGCAGTCCGCCCAACGCCAGCAGCCCGCGCAATGAAGTGGATGGCATCAGTTGACTCCGGTCTGGCGGGCTGGAAGGCAAACGCATTGCGCCAGCAAGGGGTCGAGGCTGGTTTGATGCTCGAGTTGGTCGATGAAGGCGATCACGCCATCCGCCCGCTGCTGGCCCAGGGCAGGAACTGCCAGGGACAAGAACTTGGCCTTGACCGCGGCATCGGTCATCGGCCGGTCACGATCGCCCAACGGGATTTCCTCGGTCGCGGTCAAGCTGCTGCCATCGTCGAAATCGATCTCCACCGCACCCGGCCTGCCGGCAGGAAAGCGCGCTTCGAAGTCGCTGTCGGCAATCGCCTCGACCAGCAAGGTCAAGCGCATCACGTCGGCGTCGAGGAAGCGTTGTCCATGGAACTGGGCTTCGCCGAGGCAGCCATCAGCCAGGGCCATGGCCACGCAGGAAGGCAGGCTGTGGTCAGCGGTCTCGCGATTGAGCGGCCGGAATTTATCCGCATCAGCAGCCCGCGCAATGGTTTCGGGCCTGACTCGGGCGCGGATCCTGACGATGCGGTCGAGGCGGTCCGCGGCTTCCCGGTGCAAACTGGCCGCTGCCGCCACCGGCGCCTGCAAGGCATATTGCACCGGGTACTGTTTCAGGCTGACCTGCTCCAGCCGATAAGCCTGATGATCGAGCGCGAACGCTGCCGGCGACTCGGTCCGGCCGGCAGTCTTCTCGAACAGCCATTCATAGGCATTCAGCGGGCCGCTGAAGCCGGCGCCCGCGAGCCGGGCACTGCTGATGCTTTCGGCGGCGCTGAGCGGATAGCCGATCGCCTTGGCCATGCTCAACTTGCCTTTGGACAGCACGCCCAAGGTCAGATGGCGGGTGCCGCCGAGCACAGTGCCCTGGGCCATTTCGATGGCGCTTTGGCCCCAGGCCTTGCCGGCAACGAAGGGCACGACAAAGCCCGCAGCGCTGGCATGGTGAAAGCCTCGGTCCTGGAACGAGAAGGCGTCGCAGAGCCGGATCTGGACTTCGTAGCCGGCCACCACCGCTTCGATGAAAGTCCGTCCGTTGCCGCGCGCTTCCTGCACGCAGGCCAAGGCGACCGGAATGTTTTCGGCCGGGTGGCAGACATCGCGCGACCAGTAGACATCCATGAAATCAAGGTAGCGGACCAAGGCGCCGTTGACCGCCGCCGCACCTTCAGCCGTGCTGCGGCGCCCGCTGCCGATCAAGCTGGCACCGGCCTGGTCGGCCGCGATAGTCGGCGCCAGCGGCTGCAACAAGCGCACCGGCAAGGCATCCATGGCACCCAGCGCGCAACCGAGCGTGTCGAGCAGCAAGCGCTTGACGGCGGCCACCGTTGAAGCTGGCAGGCCCTCATAGCGGATCTGGGCGACGAACTCGCCAATGCGCAAGGCCAGCGGCGCCGGCTTGGGCAGAACCTGCGGCGAATTCATTGGCCGGCCAGGATGCGGCTATGGATATAGGCCTGGCCTTCAAGCAGACGGCGTGCGGTGCGCGAATAGGACGCCTCGAGCAACTGGCCTTCGGCGTCAAGTCGCAGTTGCACCGGAAATACACCGGTCGGATGACCAATCCTGACGATGCCACTGCTGATGTCGGCCGTGACGGCCTGGACGACGGTGCCCTGGATACTGGCCGCAGCCGCCGTGCAGACCGCGCCGGTCGAGGCGAAGGCCTTGTGAAGCCTGGGCGGCGGCCCGATGACGCGGCGCGCGGCAAAGCTCATCGCCTCTTTGGGCACGACCGCCTTGGTCAGGTAATTGACGTAATCGACTGACTCGGTCACCGCCACCGGCGTCGGCAAACGCGAGTCGGGGCCGAGCCCGATGGCGATCGCCGCAGCCCGGCGCACGGCCCAGAAGCGCTGCAGGATTTCAGGCGTGAACTGATCCGGGCCTTCGGTGCCCAGGATGCCGATTTCATGGGCATGAAAGTAACAGGTGGCTTTGGCCACATCGACGATCGAGACGGTGACATGATGGCCCAGCTCGGGCACATACAAGGAGTCGCTGGGGTTGCCGGTTGGCAGGATCTTGCCGGTGGTAGCGCCTGCGGTGCCCGAATAATCCATGCGGATTTCGGCCCCGGTACCGGGAACGCCGGCGATCGAATAGCTGCCTTCGACAGCCGGGCGCCCGTGGCGGACCGGCACATAGGCGATCAGCATCTGCCGCGCGTTGGTATTGAAGATGCGGACGACTGTTTCGGGTTCCTGCGGCAACACGAAGCCGGCCTCGATCGCGTAGACGCCGACCGCTGCTGACAGATTGCCGCAATTGCCGCCGAGCGCGACATAGGCTTCTTCGATGCCGACCTGGCCGAAGGTGTAGGTCACATCGGCGCCATGGGCACGGCCAGGCCCGATGATGCAGACCTTGCTGGTGAGCGGATCGGCACCGGCCAGGCCATCGATCTGGCGCGGGTCGGGGCTGCCCATGACGGCCAGGATGACCTTTTCGCGCAGCTTGGCATCTTGCGGCAGGTCGACCTCATTGAAGAACACGCCCTTGCTGGTGCCGCCGCGCATGATGACGACCTTGATCGGGGTAAGTTCGGCCATTTTTTATCTCCTGTGAATATTGCCTGCTGCGACTCAGTCCCGCAGGCTGAGCAGCCATTCCGGCGCCAAGAACAAGGCCAGTTGATCGCCGATTTCGGCATCTGCTTCGGCCGTGACAACTTGCAAGGTCAAGCCGGCGGCCTCGACGTCATAGACGCTGGTGCTGCCGAGAAAAACCTTGTCGACGATGCGGCCGGGCAAGACATTGCTGCCGCTGGCACCAGCCCCCAGCAGCTTGATCTTCTCGGGCCGGATACCGATCAGCTGGCCATCATTGGCACAGCCGCTGACTTGCAGCAGTTGCCCGGACGCCAAGCGCAGCATCTTGTCGGCGACGAACTCGCCGCTGAAAAAATTTGCAGACCCGAGAAAATCCATGGCAAAGCGGTTGGCCGGCCGGTCATAGACTTCGCGCGGCGATCCCGACTGCACCAGCAGACCGTTTTGCATCAAGCAGATCCTGTCCGCCAGCACCAGGGCCTCGCTTTGGTCATGGGTAACGAAGATCGCCGTGACGCCAAGCCGGTTGATCAGCTTGCGCAGCTCAAAGCGCATTTCCTCGCGCAGCTTCAGGTCAAGATTGCTCAAGGGCTCATCAAACAGGATCACTTCAGCCTCCACCACCAGGCTGCGCGCCAGCGCGACCCGTTGCTGCTGGCCACCGCTCAGGGTTGAAGGGAAGCGCTCGGCCATGCCGCTCAAGCCGACGGTGGCAAGAATCGCTTCGACCCGCTGCGCCGCCTCAGCCTTGCCGATCTTCTTGATCTGCAGGCCGAAGGCAATGTTCTGCGCCACCGTCATATGCGGCCACAAGGCGTAGGACTGAAATACCAGACCGATCTTGCGCTGTTCAGGGGCTTCATTGACCGGTGGTTCGGCCGAGTAGACGACGCGATCGCCAATGCTGATGCTGCCGCTGCTCGGTTGCTCCAGGCCGGCGATACAGCGCAGCAGCGTGGTCTTGCCGCAGCCGCTCGGGCCCAGCAAGGCGATGGTTTCGCCGCGCTCGACCGCCAGATTTATGCCACCGACGGCCAAGGAACTGCCGAACTGCTTGGTCAGCCCCTGCACAATCACATGCGCCTTGCCTACCATGTTGTTTTCCCCGCAAGGCGATATGAAAGCCAGACCAGCAGCACGGTGATACCGCCCTGCAAAACGGAATATGCAAAGGCCTGCATGGCGCCTTGCATATCGAGCGCCTGCCAGGTGAGCACCGACAGCGTCATCGAGCGCGACGAATACAACAGCACCGAAGCCGTCACCTCGTTCAGGATGAAGATCGCCACCAGAATCCAGGCCGACAGCAAGGCGCGTTTGGACAAGGGCATGGCGATCCTGCGCAGGCGCTGGAACAAGCCGGCCCCGAGCACGCGCGCGGCCTCATCCATCTCGCCGGAGACCTGCAGCAGGCTGTTGCCGGTGGCCCGCACCGCATGAACGGTAAAGCGCGCCAGGTAAGCAATCAGCAGGATCCACAGCGAGCCCCAGATGCCGAAAGGCGCACCGGCGTAGGCCCAGAGCATGCCGACCCCCATCACCATGCCGGGTATCGCAATCGGCATGGTGCTCAGATAGTCGAGCCAAGCACGTCCCGGCACATCGGTGCGGCGCACGCTGTAGCTGATCAAAAACCCCAGCAGCGTCGCAAGGGTCGCACCAATGACGGCGAGCAGCAGGCTGTTGCCGATCGCCCCCAGGCTTTCGGGTCGCAGCGCACGAACATAGTTCTGCACCGTCATCACATTCCAGTCGATCCTGCGCCCCAGAAAGCGCATGAACGATCCGACGATCAGGGCAGCAATCGGCAGCATTGTCGTCAATGACAGGTAAAGGCCCAGCAAGCCAATGACCAAAAACCGCCAGCGCCCGAGCGGCAGGCGCGCTGCCGGTTTGGGCTTGCCGGTGACAGCGATGAAGCGGCCGCTGATTCGCGTCATGCGGCGATAGACAAAGATGCCGGTCAGCGTCAACAACAGCAGCAAGGTCCCGGCAGCCGCAGCCAGGTTGGGATTGTTCGGCTCATAGGAAAGCCAGAAATAGATTTCGCCAGGAATCGTCCGCAGTTTGCTTTCACGGCCCAACAGCGTCGGCACCGCAAAATTCTCTGCCGCCATCGTTCCGACGATCAACATGACCGAAAAGATCGCCGGCCACAACATCGGCAAAGTCACCCGGCGCAGCAAATTCCAGCGCTGGCTGCCCAGCACCTGGGCAGCCTCTTCGAGCTCGACGCTGATGGCCCGCATCGGTGCCGCAAGCACCAGCAAGGCATAGGGCGCGTAATGCACGCAGAGGACGAAAATAATCCCGGCAAAGCTGTAGACATTGACCACCGAACCTTGCCCGCCCAGCCCTTGCCAGAGCAGGTTGATGAAGCCGACCCGCGGCGCGGCCAGGGCCATGAATGCCAGGGTCAGCATCAGCGGCGAAAAATAGATCGGCAGGATCAGCAGTTTTTCCCACAACTCCGGGCGCGGGATGTCGAGTCGGGTGACGACCCAGGCCAACACCAGACCGATAGATGCGCTGCAGATCCCCACGATGATGCCAATGGCCAAGGTGGTGATGATCGGCTCGACGAAGTTCAACGAGGCATAGATCTGCTCCAGATTGTCCAAGGTCAGCACGCCGTCGCTGGCTCGCGGCGGGGCGCTGCGCAAGGCGCCGTAGAACAGATAAGCCAGCGGCAAAAGCACCAGCAGCGCAACGATAGCAATCAAGGCCAGGCAAAGCAGCCTCTCGGCACTCGTCAAGCGCGCCCGCAAAAACGTGCCTGCCAGCAGGCGCGTTGAGGCATCGGCCATCAGTTATTTCCGGAAGGCTGCAGTGAAGCGGTTGACCGCTTCCTTGAACTGCGACGAAAT
>CANFIC010000076.1 GCA_947446685.1 Burkholderiales bacterium | reverse complement strand
CCGGGCGTCAGAAGAAGATTTTTTTCGCACCTTCCCTCTGAATTGGAGATTTGCAGCATCGTCAAGGCGGAACTGCTTTATGGGGCCTACCGCAGCGCTCGCGTCCCCGCAAACCTGCAGCGCTTGCAGACCTTTTTCGAGGCGCTGCGCAGTCTGCCCTTTGACGACAGCTGTGCACAGACCTATGGCCAATTGCGGGCAATGCTCAGCGCCAAAGGCGCTGCGATCGGCGCCAACGATATGCTGATCGCCGCCACCGGCCTCGCGCATGGGCTGACGGTGGTGACACACAACACCCGTGAGTTCAGCCGGATCGTTGGACTCAGCTTGCTCGATTGGGAGCTCTGACCATATCCTCTTGGCGCCTAGACACACCGATGCATTGGAGGCAAGGAGTACCCGATGAAAACAGCCCATGATCTGGTGGCCGCAGCCAAATCCCGAATCCAGGAAGTCGCCCCTAGTGCCGCGCAAAAAGCAGTTCTCGAGGCCTACATATGACGACCAACCCATTCGCCGACGGCGCCGGCACCTGGAACAAACGCTTTGCCGGTGAGGACTACCTGTTCGGCCGCGAACCGAACGAATTTCTGCGCGCGCAGGCCGGGCAGCTGCGCGAAGGCGGCCGCGTACTCTGCGTTGCCGACGGCGAAGGCCGCAACAGCGTCTGGCTGGCGCGCCAGGGTCTGCAAGTCGACGCTTTCGATGTGGCCGAAGTCGGCGTGGCCAAGGCGCAGCGCCTGGCTGCCGCTCATGGCGTGACGGTCAACTACCAGGTCAGCGACTGCGACGCCCATGTATGGCTGCCGGAGACCTATGACGGCGTGGTGGCGATTTTTGTGCAGTTCGCCGAACCGCTGATGCGCCAGCGCATGTTCGACAACATCGTGCAAAGCCTCAAACCCGGCGGCATCCTGCTGTTGCAAGGCTATGGCCCGAAGCAACTCGAGTACAAGACCGGCGGCCCCGGAGTGCTGTCGCACCTGTACACCGCCGACCTGCTGCGCGAAGAACTGGCCGAGCTCGACATCACCCTGCTGACCGAATACGACGCCGAGCTGAGCGAAGGCGCTCGCCACACCGGGATTTCTGCCTTGGTCGGGATGGTGGCGAGAAGGCGCAGCGCAGGATCGCCTCAAAAACAAGATTGATTAGGTTCAAGTTTTAATGCGAAGGGTCCCTCTGCGTCTTCGCCAATACAGACCGGCCCGGTTGCCTTGCGGCCCAATACCGTATATCCTGTATATACATTCAACCAAAGAGAAACATCATGTTGACCCGTGTCTTCAAAAGCGGCAATTCACTGGCCGTGCGCATCCCCAAGGAACTCGGCTTTGTCGATGCTGCTCAAGACCTCGAGATCGAATGCGTAGGCAACACCTTGGTGCTGCGCCGGGTGGCACAAGAAACCATCGGTGACCTGACCCACATCCTGGCCATGTTCAGCCCCGATTTCATGGCTGAAGGCCGGGATTTTCATGAGCAACGCGACCGCGACTGGAGTGGCGGTAGCAAATGGGGCGTTGCTGTCGACTCCGGAATGGACAAGGCGCAGGGTTGAGCCATGCGCTACATGCTCGATACCAACATCTGCATCTACATCATCAAACGCCAGCCGCCTCAAGTCTTGCGCCGCCTGGCGAACTTGGCACGAGGCAGTGCAGTGATGTCGGTGGTGAGTTACGCCGAACTGTGCGCAGGGCTGGAGATTCAATCGGTGCACCGTGACCAGGACGCACGCGTGCTAGCGTTGCTGATCAGTCGCATCCCCGTACTGCCATTCACTGCATCCGATGCGGAAAGCTTCGGAGTCTTGCGAGCCGCCGTGCGTGACCGGCGCCGTGACACCATGGACCAACTGATCGCTGCCCACGCGGTCAGTGTTGGCGTCACGCTCGTGACCAACAACGAAGTTGATTTCAAGGACTACCCCGGCCTCAGCGTCGAAAACTGGACCAATGACGGGGACTTGTAAGTCGCTAACGGGCCTGCGCCAGGCCATTCATGGCTTTTTTTTGCTCGCCGCCGCAGTCAGCGGCTGCGCAAGCTCGGAACGCCCGCCGGCACCCGGCAATGATCGTGACATCCAAGGCTGCATTGCTTCCGCTGGCTACTCTTGGCCCACTGCATCCTTAGTCACTTTGGCGCAATCGCCGAATCCGAGTCGCCGGTAGCTGGGCCGGCTGGTTCCGTCATGATGCGTTGCGCATGGTCCAACAACACTTCGATCGCCCGCGTGCGCGTCGATGTGCGTGACCAAAGTAGCCCGAAGCAGCGCGCGCCCGACGCGTTCGGCAGGGGCAACCGCGCTAGCGGCAGGGTCGGCCACCATGCGCTGGCGGCATCCGGGGCGATCGAGACACCCACGCCGCGCGCCACCAGCATCGCGATGGCAGCCAGCGAACTGATCTCGAAGCGTTCGTGCGGCACGATGCCGGCACCACGCAGGTAGCGCTCGGCCGCCTGTCCGCCGCCCAACTCGCGGTTGTACCGCACGAGCGGCTCGACGCTCAGCAGTTCGTGCGGGTCGCGATGAGCCCATCGCATGGGAGCCAAAACTACCAGCCGCTCCTCGCGCAGCGGCACCCATTGCAGAGTCTTCGGCAACACGAAGGCCGGATGCAGGCAGAGCGCCGCGTCTAGCCGGCCGCATACCACCTCGTCATATAGCTCTACCGTCAATCCGGTGCGCACGAGGATGCGCGCGGCCGGATGCTGACGCACCAAGGCTTCGAGCACGATGGGCAAAGGGCCGTTCAGCATCGTGTTGGTCGCACCGATGTCCAGCTCCAACGTACCCTCGGGGTCGGCGATCGCACTGCGCAAGCTGCCCAGATCGCTCAGCAGAGCCTGGGCACGACCAGCCAGCCGATGGCCAGCCTCGGTCGGGACCACCGTGCGGCCAGCCCGACGCAGCAGGGGCACGCTGAACTCACGCTCGAGGACCCGCACCTGTTGCGCAACCGCCGCCGGGGTGATGCCGAGGCGACGCGCCGCCTCGGACATCGAGCCCGACTCCAGCACGGCAATGAAGGTACGTAGGTAACTGGTCTCCATGAAACAACATTCTCTGTCATCTGATCAAAGACTCGAGGGCTATTTCTTCGACTTTGCGAGGAGCACACTCCCGCAATGCGTAGCAAACTCTTCGTCCCAGGGTCGCGGCCCGAACTTTTCGACAAGGCCCTCCGCGGCGATGCCGATGCCTTGTCCTTCGACCTGGAAGACTCGGTGAGCGAGGACCGCAAAGCCGACGCGCGTGCCGCGCTGCAGGCGCTGCTGTCCGGTCCCTCGGCCCGCGCTTGCGGCAAGATACTGATCGCGCGCGTCAATCGGTGCGGCTCGGTGCACTTCGATGCGGACATGCGCGCTGTCGTCCAACCCGGGCTCGCGCTGCTGAACCTGCCGAAGGTGGAATCCACCAGCGAAGTGCTCAAGGCCGTGACGGCGCTCGAAGCGGCCGAGCGCGCTAACGGCGTCACCGAGCCTGTGGGGCTGCTGCTGAATATCGAGTCGGCACGCGGCCTTCGGCTCGCTTACAAGCTCGCCTGCGCGCATTCGCGCGTGGCCGGCCTGCAACTGGGCCTGGGCGACTTGTTCGAACCGCTGCAGATCGATCGCCACGAGCCAGCCTCGCTGCACGCGGTCATGTTGCAAATGCGGCTCGCAGCCGGAGAGGCCGGTGTGTTCGCATATGATGCGGCCTGCGCCAACTTCTCCGATGCCGAGAGCTTTCGCGCCGAGGCGAACCTTGCGCGGCGCCTCGGTTACATCGGCAAAAGTTGCATCCACCCGAGCCAAGTGCCGCTCGCCAACGAAGCCTTCCGCCCGACCGACGCCGAGATCGCCCATGCGCACCGTGTGGCCGAAGCCGCTGCCGACGCGAAAGCACGTGGTATCGGCGCCTACACCGTCGACGGCCATATGGTCGACGCCCCCTTCGTGCTCCGCGCCCGCGCGGTGCTCTCCGCCGCGAAGCGGCTGGGACTTGGCTGAAGTCGTCGCCCCGTATTTGCAGATTCCCTTTCGAGAGGTCCTAGCCCCATGTCAAACTCTACCCACTTCAACCGGCGCCGCCGCTACCTAGCCCTCGCAGCGATGTATGCCCTCGGCGTCCCGCTCGCGCAAGCACAGGACGGCTACCCCAACAGGGCCATTACGATCATCGTGCCATATGCGCCTGGCGGCTCCAACGACAACTTCGCCCGCGTGCTCGCCAAGGGACTCACCCTCGCACTGAAACAGACCGTCCTCGTCGACAACCGGCCTGGCGCCAGCGGCAGCATGGGCACGGGCTTTGTCGCCAAGGCGGGGGCCGACGGTTACACGCTGCTGGTGGTTTCGTCGAGCCTGGTCACCAATGCCGCCATCCAGACCAAACTGCCTTTCGACGCGGTCAAGGACCTGGTCCCGATAGCGATGATCGCCAAGGGCCCGTTCATCGTCGCGGTGAACAACTCTTTCCCCGCAAACACCCCCAAAGAGCTGATCGCAGCGCTGAAGTCCGCGCCAGGCAAGTACGCCTACGCCAGCTCCGGCATCGCCAGCACGAACCAGTTCGCGACGGAGCAGCTCAAGTCGTTGAGCGGTACCTCCATATTGCACGTGCCTTACAAGGGCATTGGCCCCGCCGTCACCGATCTGATCGGCAACCAAGTGCAGTTGCTGATCTCCAGCGGGCCATCGATCATGCCTTTCGTGAAGGGTGGCCGCATGCGAGCAATCGCCGTGACCAGCGCCCAGCCCAGCCCGATCGCACCGGAACTGCCGACCATGGCTAGCGCCGTGCCGGGCTACAACTTTGAAGCCTGGTGGGGCCTGCTTGGGCCCGCCGGCATGCCGGCTGACGTCGTCGCGCGCCTGAACACCGAGGTGAACAAGGTGCTCGCCACACCCGAGTTCAAGGAATTCCTGCTGAAGGAAGGCGCCTTGCCGGCACCAGCCACGCCAGCGCAGTTCGCCGCGACCATCGCCGCCGACATCCCGCGCTGGAAAAAGCTGGCGCTTCAACAGAACATTGCCCCGGAATGAACACCTACGATCCCACAGTCACTGCTCGCGGGCCGCTGGCCGACGTGCGCGTACTCGACCTGAGCGCCTATATCGCCGGACCTTATGGCTGCACCCTGCTCGCCGACCAGGGTGCAGACGTGCTGAAGGTCGAGCCGCCCACGGGTGACAATCTGCGCCACTATCCCTCAACGCTGCCCAATGAAAGCCGCGCCTTCGTCGGCGTCAACCGCAGCAAGCGCGGCGTGGTGCTGGACTTGAAGCAGCCGGCCGACCGTGAGGTGCTGCTCCAACTGGTACGCGATGCTGACGTGCTGGTGCACAACTTCCGGCCCGGCGTACCCGAGCGGCTCGGCATCGGCTACGCGCACCTGCAGCCGTTGAACGACCGGCTCATCTACTGCGCCGTCACCGGCTTCGGCGAAACCGGGCCGCTGAAAGACAAGGCGGGCTACGACCAAGTGCTGCAGACCTACAGCGGCATGTGCGACGAACAGGGCCAGCACGGCGGTCCGCCCGAGATCCTGTACGGCTCGGTGGTCGATTATTTTGCTTCGATGATGGTCGCCGCAGGCATTGCTTCGGCGCTGTACGAGCGTGAAAAGAGTGGTCGCGGCCAGCAGGTCGGCGTGTCGCTGCTGCGTGCGGCGCTCGCTATGCAGTCAGCGCGCTTGGTGTGGGGAGAGGGCGAACCGCGCGATGTCTCGCGCGACATGCGCTCCGGCGGCATCACCGGCCTGCATCCCACGCGAGAGGGTTACCTGTACCTGTCGGCGAACACGCCGCACTTCTGGCGCGCGCTGTGCGACAAGACTGGGCTGAAGGCGCTACACGACGACACGCGCTATGACAGCGTGAAGAAGCGCGCAGAGCACCGCGACGAGATCGTGCCGCTGTTGCGCGTGGCGCTCGCCCAGCGCTCGGCACTCGAATGGGAAAGCGTGTTCGGCCAGAGCGTGCCCTGCTCAGCCTCGCGCAGCGTGGCCGATATGTTCGACGATCCCCAGGTGCAGGCTGAGGCGATGGTTGCCACGTTGCCGCATCCTGCACTCGGCAGCTACCGCGGCTTCACCCAGCCCTGGGTGTACAGCCGTACACCTGGCCCGGCGCCGTTTGCCGCGCCCGCTCTGGGCCAGCATAGCGACGAAGTGCGTCGCACAGTCGCGGGCCGCTGAATACCGTCAGGCCGCGTGAGTCAGCGCATCGACACGGCGCTTCACCGGTGCCCACGGACGGTAGGCCATGCCCAACGCCTTCGCCTGGCGCTCCTCGTAGGTGGCGAACGCGGCCGTCGACTGAGCGCCGCGCAGGCCGCCACGGACGGAACCCGGCCGCGTGTCGATGTAGTACTCGGCCCAATCGGCCGGCAGCGGCTGCGAATCCGGTACGGACAGCCACAGGCGTAACAGGTGGCGTTTGGCATCCGCCTCCGCGAAGTCCTCGAAGGGCGTACGCGAATGCACGATCACGTAGTTGTTGACAAGTTGCAGGTCGCCCTGCTCGAGCCTCATACGGAAGCACATGCGCGGATCGGCCATGATCTCTTCCAGCAGGTCGATCGCCTCCCACTGCAACGCTGTGACACGCGGCACCTCGGGGAAGTCGCGTTGCGCGGCCACAATGTTCTTGCGGTTGACCCGCATCGTGAAGTGCGTTGGGTCGCTGCCGATGATCGGGCAGGCGTAGTACGGCGGCTGCAGCGGGTCCTGCGAACCCTGGTAGTGGTGGTGGAAGGGCTGCTTAAGCACCTCCAGCAGGTCGGGCCGGCGACGACCCAGTTCTTCGGCTACAGCGATGGTGCTGGCCACCAGGCTATCGCCGCCGGACTTGGCTGTGCGACGGCACAGCAGGCCGACGATGTCGCCCGAGTCCATGTGGAAGTCCAGCCCGGCGTTGGTGTTGTAGCCGCGGCTGCGGCCGTTGGCCGCCTTGTACTCGGCCCCTTCGTCTCGCACGTCGTTCATGTACTGGCTGGCCGGGTTCTGGGTGCGCGCCACGCCGGTGTGAAGGCCCATACCCCAGTAAGCGAGCTTGGCATCGTCCTCGCTCCAGCGTTCGACCGGGAAGCCCTTGAGCAGACACATGCCCCAGCGGCCCTGCGCGATGGCGAAGGCGCGCTTGAGGGCTTCGCGGGCCGCTTCAGGCAGCGGGAAGTCTTCGGCCGTCATCGCCAGCCAGGATTTGCCGGTTCCCTTGGCGTGGGCCAGGGCGGCGTCGAAGCCGCCGACTTCATCGGCGCTCAGAAGCTGGGTCCAGGACTTGTCGGTGCTGGCTTCTTCGCTCGTCCAACCGCGTTGGGATGTATTGCTCATAGGTTTGACTCCAGTGGATTTGGGTGCATGTATGGACCCGAAGTTTAGGCATATACCTTCGCAAGGAAAAGCGATTAAATTTGGGGTTGAGATCAAGGAAAGCTGATGAAGATCGAAATGTTCGACACCCTGGGCGCTGTGCTGCGCGGCGGCTCGCTGGCCGCGGCGGCCAACGAAATGAACCTCACCGCAAGCGCCGTAAGCATGCAGATGAAGCAGATCGAGACCTGGTTCGGGCAGCCGCTGTTCGATCGCTCGGGCCATTCGATTCGCCCGACCCCGCTGGCCCACGAGGTATCGGCTGCAATGCGCCCGGGCCTAGAGCACTTGCAGTCGCTGCGCCGACGCAGCGCGGACGTGGTTGAAGGCATTATTCGGTTGGGCATCATCGAGTCGATGCTGCCCACGCTGTTGCCCGGTGCGCTGACCGAACTGCGCACGCGCTACCCGCGGCTGGAACTGCGGCCGACCAGTGGCCGCAGCACGGGCCTGACCGACGCGGTGAAGTCGGGCGAGCTCGATGCCGCGGTGGTTGCAGAGCCCCCGGGTGGCGGCTCGGCCCGCCTGCAGTGGCAACCATTGCTGCGTAGCGAAATGCGCCTGATCGTGCCGCCGAATGCGACCGAGACGTCCGTGGCGGCGCTGTTCAAGCAGTACGAGTGGATCCGCTATGACCGCAACACGATCTCAGGGATGTTGGGCGCGCGTTACGTGACCAGCAAAGTCCGCACAAAGCACGGCGCTCTTGAACTGGACAGCATTCAGGCAATCATCGCGATGGTCAGTGCCGGGCACGGGATTGCGCTGGTGCACCTGGTCGACGCCGATTTCTGCCAGTTGCACCCGGTGCATTTCGTCAGACTGGGCAGCGGCGCTCCCGCAGTCCAGCTTTCGCTGGTGTCGCGCAAGGCCGACGCGGAAAGTCGACCGCTGCGCGCGGTGAGCGAAGCAGTCACCTCGGCGCTCGCGGTCACGCTTCGCAAGCAGGGGCTTGCAGGCCGCTGAGCGCACCTATTGGCCTAGGTGCCTCGGACTACAAGCGCGAGTTCCTGCTGGGTCGCGAAGGCCTGCAGGACACCCGTGAGGCCATGGCGTCCACTTTGCTGGAGCGGCGGTTTAGGGATGCTCTGCTTGGGATGGAGCGCAATTGAACGACCGACCACGGTTTTTGATTCCGCTACGCGTTGGTCGAGTTCAATCAGAGCGCTTTCGACATGGCCTGCGGTAACCCGCCGGAATGAAAGCGCCACAGCGAACTACCTGATTCCCTCCACGGCTCAAACATTGGGTAAATACTGATTTATTTTGATGGTTTCAAAGACAGAATCCGCCGAATTGCTGGTGAGTGGTTTTCAAACAGTTGCTGGTTAATTCCGAACAGTTCGATTCCCAGCGACCAAGTGTCGCTGGCGCCGTAATAAACATGCGCTGCCGGTAATGCTGTGGTCCGGGGGCTTTAGGATGCTCTGCATAACTCAACTCGAGCGGGTACGGTGCGGATCGGGATGGGATGCAAGGCGCATTTTGCGGCCAATAGCGCGTGCTATTGGCAATAAATGCAACGCCGCAGACCGCCCGAGGCCGCGCTAGCACAAGCCGAGAGGGGTTATGCAGAGCATCCTTAAGGTTCAACGGCAGTAATCTGTACCGTCATCAACGCCGAGGTCAAGCTCGCGTCAGACTCAAACTTTTAATTCAAGCAGAGAAATCGAGGATGGATCATGCTAAAAACAGAATTTAAATTCAGCCCAAGCATTATATTTATTTTTCTTGTATTAATAATTCCTGCTTTTATTGGATTGCTGGTATTTGTATATGTAGCCAACAATAAGATTGCCGATTCAATATCTCAAAATTTGATTGAAAGATTCAAGATTGAAACGACATTGAGCGTTCGGGAACTGATAAATCCAACGCGTCGACTGGTTAATTCAGCTTCATCATTAGCCAATGTCAATAGTGATTTCTTCAATAACGAAAAATCCTGGGACTATCTAAAATCAATTCTAAGCCAACAGGAAAGCAGTCTTTCCGCATATGTAGGCAGCCAAGATGGTTCCTTTCGACAGGTTCGTCGAGTTTACGCGGACACGAAAATACAAGACAAGGTAATAACCAGTGAAATGGCATATGGATTCCGCTGGATTTCCAAAGAAAGGACTGTCGACAGTTACCTGTTTGTCAATGACAAGGGCGAAAAAGTTGATGCCTCAACAAAATCGACAGACTATGATGCAAGGACGCGCCCCTGGTATAAAGAGGCCGCAGCAAAGAAGAAGCTTATTCTAACTGAACCATATATTTTTTCCACCACCGGACTCCCTGGGGTTACAGTAGCGGCGCCCTTCTACAGCAAGGGTGAAATAGCAGGGGTGGTCGCGGCAGATATTTCCCTGGACACGATTTCAAAATTCCTCGTGTCACAGTCGATCAGCGCGAGTTCACTCGGCATAATATATGATTCCTCCGGAATAGTTATTGCAAGCTCAGTACAAAAAGACATTTTCAAAAAAATAAACAACAAAGTCGAACTGAATAACATATCGACGCTATCTTCCAATTTGCCCGCTTATGTCATTGCGCTGCACACCATCAACCCCGACCCGCTAATGATTTTCAACCACCCCGAGACGGGGAAAGAATATGTTGCAGTTTTCTCCTCGATGCCAGAGGAATTCGAGAAGAAGTGGACCCTCTTGGCGATCACTCCGATGGACGACTTCAAGGGCGAATTCAACCGGAACAACAGGATAATTCTTGTCTTTGGCCTATTGTTGATATTTACTCAAATATTATTGATTTATTTATTTGCAAGAAAAATATCTAGGCCGCTCGAGATCATCACTAATTCCATTCAAAATTTGATCGATTTTAAAAATCCCGAAACTAGGCAGTTACAGACCAACATCTTCGAACTATCTTCGCTTTCATCCGCGGTGAAGAAGCTTTCAACCACGATCACGGCATTCACATCCTACATTCCAAGAGATCTGGTTAATGACCTTTTAAGTACCGGCAAGCCGATTGAAATCGGCGGGGAGAGTCGTTATTTGACAATTCTCTTTACCGATTTGAAGGATTTTTCATCGCTTTCAGAGTCAACACCATCAAGGGAATTATTAAGGCGAGTTTCATCATATTTTGAGGTAATGACGCAGGCGATCAAGGAAGAAAGCGGAACAGTTGACAAATTCATTGGGGACGCTGTCATGGCATTTTGGGGAGCGCCACTTTTGGATCATCATCACGCGTATCATGCCTGCGTGGCCGCCATCAAGGCGCAGAAAAGAATGGAACAACTCAACGCCACGCTGATTGCGGAGGGGAAACCTCCCCTCTATGTTCGAATCGGCATCCATTCTGATGCGGTTTTGGTTGGAAATATCGGATCAGTCGAGCGATTGAGCTACACAGTCATGGGCGACGGCGTCAATATTGCATCACGCCTTGAGGGCGTCAATAAAGAATATGGCACGCAAATCTGCGGCAGTCATTCGCTGTTTAAAGAAGCCGGCGAAAGACTGTGGATGAGGCCAATTGATCAAATAACTGTCAAGGGCCGCAAAGGCGATTTGATTATTTATGAGATTCTTGGCACACGCGACGGCTCCGAGGAAACTCAGCCAAGTGAAATTCAAAAACAGATATGCGCCCTCTCCGAGATCGCCTTTGGTTTTTATTCAAACAAGAATTTTTCGGCAGCAGAAAATGCCTACTTCAATATTCTGGAAATCAGAGCTGACCCAGTAGCAGATGTGATGATAAAGAAATGTCGCGAGATGCTGGCCCCAGCAATTCCAGACAGGCTCCTCACCTCGAATTGATCACATCGCGCGCCATCCTTGCTCTTGGCCACCATGAAGCCGGACAACCGGCAAGGTCACCTGTCCGTTAACTCAGGCGCCCTGCCACAATCGCGCCATGAGCGAAATACAAGCACGGATCTCGACCAGTTTCCAGGCGCAGGGCCTGATGGACATGCTAGGGGCAACCCTCGAATTGGTCGATGCAGGCGAGGTTCAGATCGCGCTGCCCTTCTCGAAGCAGCTTTCGCAGCAGCATGGTTATGTCCATGCTGGCGCAATCACCAGCATCGTCGACAGTGCCTGTGGCTACGCAGCGCTGACCAAGGCGCCGGCTGGCTTCGAAGTTGTCACTGCCGAATTCAAGATCAACTTCTTGCGGCCGGCGATGGGCGATCGTTTCCTGGCGATTGGCAAGGTGCTGAACGCCGGCAGGCTGCTGACTGTCTGCACAGGAGAGGTTCGCGCGTACATGGGAGCAGGCCTGGAATACAAGGTTGTCGCGATCATGCAGGCCACCATCGTCAACGTCGCCAGGTGAGCGCCCAAGCCCTGTCCCGATGGCAAATCTTTGCCGATCACGGCCCGGAGCGTAAGTTGGATCATGGCTTGAATATGAACACATTCAGATTCAAGGCCTGCCCTCCGAGCACTGGCGCTGCTGACAAGCCGAATCTCCGTGCTGCCGTTCACTGAATCCAACACGGAAAGTTTCAGCGGCCTGCGGACCGCTCTGGGCGACCGCCGTCGCGAAACCATGAACCAGCTTATCGCTACCCACGCGGTCAGTATCGGCGTCACACTGGCTACCAACAACGAAGCCGATTTCACGGCCTACCCCAGCCATTTGGACACTCAGACCACGTGATTCGCTAGGGTAACGCCTCTGAAATGAAGGGATTCAGAATTCAGACGCGACTCTTGGGGCCTTCCAACTTGCAGTGTTGCCTGACTGGGGGGTGTTCCGAAAGAACCTGGATCGGTGACTAAGGCAGCACGCTTGCCCGATCGAATGCCGCCGCTATCCCTCGATCAAGGTCTTGGAGTGTGAATTCGATCACTCCTAAAATCCTAATAACGCTGGTAATACTTGCCTTTTTTATCTATTTCGTGACCCTTTTTGAACTTGGGTCTTAGGCTCCCAAATCCGCAACCTTGGAAAAAAATGTTGTCAAAATGTACTTTTGGCGTGCTCTTGTGTCTGGTCAGCGCAGCATCGCAGGCCGCCCTGGTGACTAGCGAGTCAGATGCTCGTATTTGGCAGGGGGCCCGCGTAGGTACTTTTGCGCAGCTTTACTTTGGAGCGGACACGCAGGCGAACAGGCAGAAGGTTGTCGATAACAAGTTGCTCGACGCCGGCAACTTCGACGCGGCAGGTTACGTTGCCGGCTCGCTGATCAAGTACAACGGCACCACAATCAACGGCGGCAACGCCGCAACGTTGGGCACCCATGGATCCTCGCGAGATCAGCCCAATGTCAACAACGGTGCTGATCAGGGCACCTACAACTACGACTACAACGGTATCGGCGCCAAGTTTGGTGGGGACAATATCGATCAGCACTGGATTCAGACTGACAACGTGATCGGCAACACCGTCTGGGATCTGGGTTTCCAGGCGAACAAGGCGGCGATCTTTAACTCCATTGACCATGGGCCTTTGCCCTTGGAGGCGATCGAGTCGACGGTCTACTTGTCCAAT